>DOUW01000378.1 GCA_003520365.1 Massilia sp. | reverse complement strand
CACCGAGCAGCTCCAGGAGACCAAGGCCTCCGCCCCGCCCGAAGCGACGCCGCCCGCAGCCTGATCGGGGACCGGCGCCGCGCGCCGGCGGCGCGCGGCCTGCCGGACTTTGCCTGCCACAGGCTCCCTTTATATAATCCAGGCATGAAAACCAGCACCAGCAAGGCCCCGCGCGGCCGTCCCGTGAACGAACAGGCGCGTGAAGAGCGCATGGCGCAGATCCTCGATGGCGCGCGCAGCTGTTTCCTCCAGCGTGGATTCCACGCGGCCTCGATCGCGGAGATCAGCGCCGCCGCGGGCGTCAGCACGGCGAACATCTACCAGTACTTCCCAAGCAAGGAAGCGCTGATCGTGGCCCTGGTCGACGTCGACCTGCGGCGCCACTATGATTTCATTGCGCGTTTCTGGAATACGGATTTCAGCCGGGCTGCCATCGAAGAGGTATTGGCGGACATTTTCCTCACGCCCCAAGGGCACGCGGTCGCGGTGCTGCGCGCCGAGATCGCCAGCGAGGGCGCACGCAATCCGCAGGTCGCCGAACTGCTGCGCAGTTCCGAAGCAGGCCTGCTTCAAGCCGTGCATCAGGGAATACGCGCCGCCCGCAAGAATGGCCGATTCGCTGCCCACCTCGACCCGGACGCGGTCGCCGAGCGCCTGTCGCTCGTGTTCGAAGGGCTGATGCGCCTGTACCTGTTTTCTCCCGCCGACGGGAAGAAATTCATCGCGCAGTATTACAGCCAGCTGGCCGATACCCTGCAGCTGGACGCTTGAGGCGCCCACGAAGACGACGCGGTCACAGCAGCCGGGTGCCGAGCGGCACCTCATGCTCCGGCACGCACAGGCTGACGTTGCCCGCGGCGTCGTGGAAGCCCGTCACCAGACATTCGGACATGAAGGGGCCGATCTGCTTTTCGGGGAAATTCACGACCGCCACGACCTGCTTCCCGACGAGCGTCTGCGGGTCGTACAGCGCCGTGATCTGGGCGCTCGACTTGCGGATGCCGATCTCGCTGCCGAAATCGATCTGCAGTTTATAGGCCGGCTTTCTCGCCTCGGGAAAGGCTTCGGCGGAGAGGATGCGCCCGACACGCAGTTCTACCTTCATGAAGTCGGACCACGCGATTTTTTCGGTTTTTTCCATTACCAAAAAATACACCATATACGCGGCGCAAGCCAGAGGCCGGTGCCCGGTATGCCATATGTACGGGCAAACGCCGCGTCGACCATTAATAAAATCGCTTGCAATTAAATAGCGCGCTATCTATATTGCGCCGCATGGATGGCCACGCAGCGCCGTGACCACGGCGCCCGATGGCGCCGGGCTGCAAGCGCCATCCTGCAGCAACACGCAACACGGCAGTTGTGGCAAGCACAAGCCGGACCGCCTAGCTCTTCGTCCGGCCATTTTCATACAAAATAAGTAGTACGCTATTTAATCGCTGATAAAGGAAAACATCATGAAAGCCGCTCATACCCTGATCGCCACCGCCCTGATCGCCGCTACCGCCGGCGCCGGCGCCGCCAGCCTGCCGGGCGTGGAACGCCAGACCGCCAGCTTCCTGAAAGCCATCGAAGGCGGTAAGCCGATGGAAACGATGACGCCGCAGGAAGCGCGCGCCGTGCTGGCCGGCGCGCAGGCAGGCGCCGAATCGAAGCTGGCCCCGGCCGAGGTCAGCGAAAGGACCGTCGACCTGGACGGCAAGCCGGTCAAGCTGACCATCGTGCGCCCGGCCGACGTGAAAGGGGTTCTCCCGGCCTTCATGTTCTTCCACGGCGGCGGCTGGGTGCTGGGCGATTATGCTACCCACGAGCGCCTGGTGCGCGACCTGGTGGCCGGGTCCGGCGCGGTGGCCGTGTTCGTCAACTACACGCCTTCCCCGGAAGCCGGCTACGGCGTGGCGATCAAGGAAGCCTACGCCGCCACCCGCTGGGTCGCCGAGCACGGTGCCCGGATCGGCGTGGACGGCAAGCGCCTGGCCGTGGCCGGCAATAGCGTGGGCGGCAACATGGCGGCCGTGGTCAGCCTGATGGCCAAGGAACAAGGCGCGCCTGCCCTGCGCTCACAGGTCCTGCTGTGGCCGGTGACCGATGCGAACTTCGACACCGACTCGTACAAGCAGTTTGCGAGCGGACACTTCCTGACCCGCAACATGATGAAGTGGTTCTGGGACAACTACACCCGCGACCAGGCGGCCCGCCGCGATATCCACGCTTCTCCGCTGCAGGCGAGCACCGCGCAATTGAAAGGCCTGCCGCCGGCACTGATCCAGACCGCCGAATTCGACGTGCTGCGCGACGAAGCCGAAGCCTACGGCCGCAAGCTCGATGCCGCCGGCGTGGAGGTGAAATCGGTGCGCTACAACGGCATGATCCACGACTTCGGCCTGCTCAACGCGCTCAGCGACGTGCCGGCAGTGCGCAGCGCCCTCGGCCAGGCGGCCCAGGAACTGAAACTGCGCCTGCAATGACCTCGTTGGCACATCGTTGAAAAATGGCGGGGGGGGGGCGGGGTNNCCCCCCCCGCCGCCTCGGCATGTTCGCACGGCCTTGCCTGGAAATCGCTTGCAATTAGATAGTGTGCTACCTATACTCGCGACATGAACCGCAAGAACAAATCCGCAGAGGGCGCTCCCCAGCTCGACGATCAGCTGTGCTTTGCCCTGTACTCGACCTCGCTGGCGATGAGCAAGCTGTATCGCAAGCTGCTCAAGAAGCTCGACATCACCTATTCGCAGTACCTGGTCCTGATGGTCTTGTGGGAGCAGGACGAGCAGACGGTATCGAGCATCGGCGAACGCCTGCTGCTGGATTCGGCGACCCTGACGCCGCTGCTCAAGCGGATGGAACAGGCCGGGCTGGTGCACCGGGTACGCGCGGCGAACGACGAACGCCAGGTCATCATCTCGCTGACCGAACACGGCAGCGAGATGCGCAAGGAAGCAGCCAAGTTTCCCTCCCAGGTGATGTGCGCCAGCGGCTGCGGCCTGCAGGACATCGCGACCCTCAAGAAGCAACTCGACCAGTTGCGGGCGAGCCTGACCGACAACGCCTGACCCGGCAGTCAACAGGAGACCGGCTCAATCAGGACCGGTCTCCTGTGCAAAGCCGCACAAACAGCGTGCTTGCGCACCAGTTGTGTGCAATTGTTCCGTGACTACAATAAGCTTGGCGACTTCCCGTCGCGACGACAACAACAGCCGGAGACCCGCCATGCAACTGCTTTCCTCGCCTTCCTCCTAGCGCCCGCCGCCGGCTGCCTGCTTTCCCCTCGTGTCATCGATCCCGGCCACCGAGAGGCGTCTTCACGTCCTCGCGCGTCCGGGCCCATCGCAGTGATTCACGCAACGGAGGCTTTAATGGCATTTGCTTTTCACACAACGGTCCGGCATGCCGCCCTGGCCGCGGCGTTCGCGTCCTGTCTTGCCCTGCCGGCGCAGGCGCAGGTCCAGGCCGGTCCCGGCACCTGGAGCGCCAACCAGACCTGGGCCAGCGACACCGTCAACGGCGGCGCCCTCACCGGCTATTACTACTGGCCCGCCAGCGCCCCTGCCCTGGCCGGCAAGCGCGCCCTGGTGCTGGTGCTGCACGGCTGCTCCCAGACCGCCGCCGGCGACGTCATCGACAGCAGCAGCGACAAGGGCTACAACTGGAAAGCGGTGGCCGACCAGTATGGCGCCGTGATCCTGGCGCCGAACGCCACCGGCAACGTCTATGGCGTGCACTGCTGGGACTGGGCCAGGACGACCTACAGCCGCAGCACTGGCCATGCCGGCATCCTGCTCGACCTGATCAACCGCTTCGTCAGCAACCCGCAGTACGCGATCGATCCCAAGCAGGTCTACGTCACCGGCCTGTCCTCGGGCGGCGCCCAGACCATGGTGATGGGCTGCCTGGCGCCCGACATCTTCGCCGGCATCGGCATCAACGCCGGACCGGCGCTCGGCGTGTCGACCGCGCAGATCGGCGTGGTGCCGTCGGGCTTCACCGCGACCACGGCCGGCAACAACTGCAAGAACCTGGCCGGCACCAACGCGCCGCAATTCGCGACCCAGGTCGCCGGCGTCATCTGGGGCACCAACGACTACACGGTGGCGCAAGGCTATGGCCCGCTCGACGCGGCGGCAATGCGCATCGCCTACGGCGGCAGCTTCACCAAGGGGACGACCGTCACCGTGCCGACCGGCGGCAGCAACATCCCCTACCTTGACGCCAACGGCAAGCTGCGCACCTCCGAGATCACGGTCACCGGCATGGGCCACGCCTGGCCGGCCGGCACCGGCGGCCAGAACAGCAACTACGTGGACGCGACCAAGGTCAACTACCCGTCCTTCGTGATGGACTTCTGGTTCAAGAACAACCTGCGCGTGGCGCGCGCGGCGGCGCCCGTCATGAATTCGTGCAGCGCGACCGTCTCGGGTTCGACCGTTACCGTCAACGGCGCCGCCAGCGGCGGCACGATCGCCAGCTACCAGGTGACCCTGAACGGCCCGACGCCGGTGAACGACGCCGCGGCCGGCAGCGGCGCCAGCTTCAGCAAGGCCTACGGCGGCCGCGCCGACGGCTACTACAACGGTACGGTCAGCGCGACCGACAGCACGACCGGCCTGACCTCGAACGCCTGCGCCATCCCGCAATTCCTGGTCGGCACGGCGCCGGCGCTGCAGCCGCCGGCCGGCCTGGCGGTGACAAACAGCACGGCCAGCAGCATCACGCTGGGCTGGAACGCCGCGAACGGCGCCACCGGCTACAACGTCTACCGCAACGGCAGCAAGGTCAACGGCACGGTGCTGACGGCGACCGGCTACACCGACAGCGGCTTGGCTGCCTCGACCAGCTACGGCTACCAGGTCTCGGCCGTCGGCAACGGCGGCGTGGAAAGCGCGCGCTCGGCAACGGTAACCGGCAGCACCGGCTCCGGCTTCGTCTGCACCGCGACCACGGCCAGCAACTACAGCCACGTGCAGGCCGGGCGTGCCCACGCCAGCGGCGGCTATGCGCTGGCCAACGGCTCGAACCAGAACATGGGGCTGAACAACACCTTCTATACCAGCACCCTGGCGCAGACCTCGGCCGGCTACTACATCATCGGCAGCTGCCCACCGGCAAACTGACACGACCAGTCAGACGCAGCGCTTGCCGGGGCCTGGCCCCGGCTTTTTTTCGTACGCCGTGCCGCCGCCTGCCCCGTGCTAGGATCAGGAACCAAGGATTTTGCTGGCAGTCGAGTCCCGATCGTGGCCTAGGTCACATCGCGTCGGCCGAAAGGCGGGCGGCTGCGCGGCTGCGTTCGACCAACCTTCGTGGAGGTCCATCATGCCTATCCCAACCTTGTCGGCGCTGCTCCAGCGGTGGGTCGCGCGGCTTCCCGGTTTACGGTTGACCGTGCTGGCGGGAACGGTCTTCATGTTCCCCGGGATAGCGATCATGGACACGGCCCATGCCCAACAGCAGCAGGAAAGCATGCCGGCGAAAACGGCCTCGTTCCCGCGTCCGTCGGCTGCGTTGCTCAGGGAGCTCGAAGCCGTCTACAAGGACCTGCACGCCAACCCCGAACTCGGGATGCAGGAAGTCCGTACTGCGAAGATCGCGGCCGATTGGCTGCGCAAACAGGGATTCGAGGTGACGGAAAAGGTCGGCGGCACCGGCGTGGTCGGCATCCTGCGCAACGGCGACGGCCCGACCGTGCTGCTGCGGGCCGATATGGATGCGCTCGACATGAAGGAGGATACGGGGCTGCCTTATGCCAGCAAGAAGGAAGGCAAAGGGCCATCCGGCGCGTCGGTTCCGGTCGCGCACTCCTGCGGGCACGACATGCACGTCACCTGGCTGATGGGTGCGACGCGGATGCTTGCCGAACACCGCAAGAACTGGCGCGGTACGGTCATGGCGGTATTCCAGCCGGCGGAGGAAACCGGCAAGGGCGCCCGCGCGATGATCGACGACGGCATGGTCAAGCGCTTCCCGAAGCCGGCTGTTGTCCTGGGACAGCACGTCATGCCCCTGCGCGCCGGCAGAATCGGTACCCGCATCGGCCTGATGCTGTCGATGTCCGACAGCCTGGGCGTGACGCTGTTCGGCCGCGGCGGGCACGGCTCGGCGCCGGAAAAAACGGTCGATCCGGTGGTGATGGCCGCCGCATCGGTGATGCGTTTGCAGACCGTTGTCTCGCGCGAGGTCGGCATCACCGAGGGCGCGGTCGTCACCGTCGGTGCGCTGCAGGCGGGAAGCAGCGCCAACATCATTCCGAACGATGCGACGATGCACCTGAACATCCGCACCTTCGACGAGCAGGTACGCAAGACCGTTCTTGGCGCCATCAGGCGCATCATCAACGCGGAAGCGGCCGCCTCGAATGCTCCCAAGCCGCCGGCGTTCGAGGAACAAGGACATTTCCCCGCGACCTACAACGACAAAGTGGCAACGCCCAAGGTCGTGGCGGCATTGAAAGGCCGCTTCGGTGCGGACCAGGTCGGCGAGATCGTCCCGGCGTCGGCCAGCGAGGATTTCAGCTGGTTCGCACGGGCCTGGGATGTTCCTTCCGTCTACTGGGCAGTGGGCGGAACCGACCCGGCACTGTATGACCGGCTCGAGCGGGAAGGCCGGGTCAATGAGATCCCCTCGAACCATTCGCCCCAGTTCGCGCCGACCATCACGCCGACGGTGGGCCGGGGCGTCGAGGCGATGCTGGCGGCTGCGGGGCCCTGGCTGGCGCCGTGAACGGCACCCTGTCGCTGCGGCCGATCCGGCGGCCTCAAAAAGTTCAAATTGGCAACAATTGGTGAGTATTCGGCGCTCTCGGGTCCCCTACAATAACGACAAAAAGCGACAGGCGGCACCGCGCCATCGCGGCCGCTCGCACCTGCGCACCACTACCCGGGACACGCCATGAAAGCCGATTCGTTTGCGCGCACCACCAGTGCGCTGGTCTTGTCGTTCGCCTTCGCCGGTGCCAACGCCCAGTCCGGCAAGATCGACCAGGAAGCCGAAATGAACGCGGCGATGGCGGCGGTCCGCACGGCCGTCAAGGCCGGGCCGGCCGAGATCGACCTCGGCAAACAGGCCACGCTGAAACTCCCGGAAGGCTATTCCTTCGTTCCCCAACCGCAGGCCGACCAGCTATTGAAGGCCATGGGCAATGGCGAAGACCCTTCGCGGCTCGGCATCATCCTGCCGCCCGACAGCGACAGCTTCGTGGTCCCACGCTACATCGACGCCGGCTACATCAAGGACGACGAAGCCGCGGACTGGGATGCCGACGAACTGCTCGCGAGCCTGAAGCAAGGCACCGAGGAAGGCAACGAGGAGCGCCAGGCCCGCGGCATGCCGGAAATGGAAATCGTCGGCTGGAGCCAGAAGCCCACTTACGACAAGGCATCGCACCGCCTGGTGTGGGCGATCGAAAGCAAGGACAAGGGCGTCACGGAGGCGGAACACGGCGCCAACTACAACACCTATGTGCTGGGGCGGGAAGGCTATCTGTCGATGAACCTCGTCTCCGGTTTCGACTCGCTGGCGGCCAACAAACCTTTCGTCCAGACCCTGCTCGCGCAGACCAGCTTCAATGCCGGCAAAACCTATGCGGATTTCGATGCCAGCACCGACAAGGTCGCGGAATACGGCATTGCCGCGCTGGTGACCGGCGTCGCCGCCAAGAAGCTGGGCCTGTTTGCGGTGATGGCGGCCTTCCTGGCGAAGTTCGCCAAGATCATCGCGATTGCCGGGTTCGCACTGGTCGCGGGCCTGGCCAAAGTCTTCAAGCGCGACAAGGCCTAAGGCTTGTCGCATCCCTCTGCCACCGTCATGCGTCCCGCATGACAGTGGCGTCGCACCGTTTCGATTGGTATCGATGATCCCCTTCATGCACCACACTGCCCGTTCCGTCCACGCTTCCTGCGCCGCACTGGGCGCGGCCCTCGCGCTTGCCTTCGCTCCCGGCGCCACCCATGCGCAGACCTGCGACATGGGTACCCCGACCGTCGTCCCGCTGTCTTTCGTCGGCGCCGAGGCCTACCCGACCATTCCGGTGACGATCGACGGCAAGCCGGCGGACGTCTTCCTCGAAACCGAGCAGCGCGTCACCCTGCTGAACCAGAAGCCGCTCGACAAACTCGGCATCAAGACCAGGAACGCGGAAACGACGTATGCGGGGGTCGACATCAAGGTGACCCTGCTGTCGGAATTCCTGGCCGCCGGCGTCAACGCGAAAGGGTATTTCTCGGTGGTCGACGCTTCGGACGAGATCCTGGGCAGCCTGGGCATGAACCACTTCCAGCGCAAGGACATCGACCTCTGGCTGGCCAACAAGGAAATGCGGGTCAGCCGCCCGGTCGACTGCCGCCGGGCCTTCCTGGCAACCTGGGACCCGAAGGCCCACGTCGTCGATTTCAGGCTCGACCCGTCGCTGAGAGACCTGCGCCCCTGGTTCAAGGTCCGCATCAACGGCACCGACGTGGATGCCATCATCGCCACCGGTTCGCCCTATTCCTACCTCGACCTGCACACGGCCGCGCGCCTCGGCATCACGCCGCAGTCGCCGGGCGTGGCCGAGAGCGGCGAAGTCATCAGCTGGCGCGACAAGCGCATGCAGGTGTGGCGCGCGCCGGTCACGGAGATGAAGATCGGGAACTACGTGGTGCCGACGCCGCGGCTGTACTTGTACGACATGACGCTGTCGGGCGAAATGATGGTGCTGGGCCTGGACTTCCTGCGCAACCACCGCGTCCTGATGTCGATGAGCCAGCGCCGCATCTACATCAGCCATCTCGGCGGGCTGACGTTTTCGGACGCCGAATGAACACCGCACTGCGCAGCCTGGCGCTTTTCTTCTCCACCCTGCTGGTCCAGGACGCCTGGGCCTGCCGTGCTCCTCCCGCCAACCAGTTGATGGGCGTGGACGAACAGATCGCGCTGGCGTCCGACGTTTACTTGGCCCAGGCCGTCGCAGCGACGCCGCTCGAGGGCAATGCGGTCGAGTACCGCTTCGTGGTCCTGCAGCGCCTGGCAGGCCCGGAACGGAGAACGTTCACGCTGAGTGGCCGCGCGGCCGGCACGCCGGCATTCCTGGCCGGCGGTCCTGCGAACGCCGGCGAACGCGAGAGCGCAACCTTCGACCATCACACGGCGCCGGCATTCTGGCAGCGCGGTGGTGGCCGGACCACGAATGGCGCCGACTGCGCGATCCATCCGGTGTTCACCCTCGGCGACAGCTACCTCGTGTTCCTGGATTCGCCGTGGACCTGGCGCAGTTTCGAAAGAATCGAGGCCGTGGACGGGGCCATCGACGAGGGCGACCGCTGGCTGGCCTATGTCAGGGCCGGCCTGGCACGGCGAACGGCCGTGCCGGCGGCCAATTAGTCCGAGCAGTAGCCCAGACCGGCATTCAGGCGCGTCAGGGTCAAGCATTTTCGGCGGGGCGGGTATGATGTGCATTTTCACCGGACGACGACACGCATGAGTACCGAAGGACCACTCACCCCCGACGCGATGGCCGCCTTGCGCGAGCGCTTCGCGGCCCAGTCGCGCAAGGCCCAGGCGTATTACGCGGTGATGCACGAAATCAAGGCAGTCGTTGGCAACGACGATGCGGCCAATGCCTGGATGAACGCGCCGCTGGCGGCCTTCGGCAACCAGTCGCCGGCCCAGCTCGTCGCTGCCGGCCGCGAGCACGAGGTGCTGGACGCCATCCGCACGCTGAAGGGCGGCGCGGCGAAATAAGGCGCCGCCGCGCAGGCATAAAAAAACCGGAGCGAGCTCCGGTTCTTTTTCGATACATTGAACGTCAGGCCGTTTCTTCCGGCGCGCGCGTCATGCGCACGAACATCGGCGCCACCAGCAGGCCCAGCTCGAACAGCAGGCACATCGGAATGGCCAGCGCCAGCTGGCTGACCACGTCCGGCGGCGTGACGATGGCCGCGATGACGAAAGCGCCGACGATGATGTAGGGGCGCACCGCCTTCAGCTTCTCGATGCTGACGATGCCCATGCGCACCAGGATCACGACCACCACCGGCACCTCGAAGGTGGCGCCGAAGGCCAGGCACATCGACATCACGAAGTCGAGGTAGTTTTCGATGTCCGGCATCACGGCGATCGAGGATGGCGCGAACTCGGCGATGAAGTGGAACACCCGGCCGAACACGAGGAAGTAGCAGAACGCGACGCCGCCGATGAACAGCAGCGAGGACGAGATCACCAGCGGCAGCACCAGGCGCTTCTCGTGCGCATACAGGCCGGGGGCCACGAACGCCCAGATCTGGTAGAACACCCAGGGCAGCGCGATGATCAGCGCCACCATCAGCGTGACCTTCATCGGCACCAGGAAGGGCGAGACGACGCCGGTCGCGATCATCTTGGCATCCTGCGGCAGCGACTGCAGCATCGGGGACGCGAGGAAATCGTACACTTCCTTCGGCCCCGGCCAGATCATCAGCGCGATACAGACCACCGCCACGCCGATAATGGCTTTGACCAGGCGGTCGCGCAGTTCGACGAGGTGGGAGATGAAGGTTTCTTCGACTGGCGCTTCTTCGGTCGTCATCTAGAAAAAAGAACTATTGGAGGATTTCACGCCCGGCCGGAACTTGCGCACGCGTGCGGCGCCCGACAACACCCGGGTCTTGCCGCCATGGCGGTGCTTGTACCAGGCGGGAACGGCGGACGAACGCACCAGCTTCTTGCGCCGGAAGTCGCGCGCCTTGCGCTCGATGTCGTCGGCGCTCGCGCTGAACGTGGACACGGGCGGGGTCGGCTGGATATCGCCCTGCCAGGCCGATTCCACCTCCTGCTTGGCGCTCGAGAAATGATGCTCGACGTCGGACTGGAATTCGGCGGCGCTGTCGGCCACTTCCTTCTGCAGGTTGCGCAGCTCGTCGAGCTGGATCTCGCGGCTGACCTCGGACTTGACGTCGTGCAGGTAGCGCTGGGCGCGGCCGTACAGGGTGCCGGCCATGCGCGCTACCTTCGGCAGCTTCTCGGGGCCGATCACGATCAGCGCCACCACGCCGATGATGGCGAGCTTGGACAGTCCCAGGTCGATCATGGCGCGACGACGGGATTACGAACGGTGCTTTTCGCGGGTTTCGACGTCGATCGTCGACTTGTCCGCTACCTGCTGGGTCGGCTGTGCGGGATTGGCAGCGGTGCTCGCCGGCTTTTCTTCCTCGCCCTTCACGCCGTCCTTGAAGCCCTTCACGGCCTTGCCGATGTCGGAACCGACATTGCCCAGCTTTTTGGTACCGAACAGCAGCACCACCACGACCAGCACGATTACCCAGTGCCAAATACTCATCGAACCCATCGTTTTCTCCTTCATGGGCACGGGCGCCCAAAATCAATGCAACTTGTGTGCAAAATGCCGGCGCAAGCTTATGCGCAAAACTTAAGCGTCAGTATACGCGAAGCAGCGCCTGCGTGACCGTCCTTGGGGAATATTGTCAGGTGCCAAGACCACGCCAGGGCCGCGGACCGCCATACATGTGCAGGTGCAAGTGGTACACCTCCTGGCCACCGTTCGGACCGCTGTTGACCAGGGTCTTGTAGCCGCCGGTGCGCTTGCCCTCGGCATCGACGCCGACGCCGACGCCGTGCTCGGCCGCCAGCTTCGGCGCCAGGGCCAGCATCTTGCCCAGCAGCGCGGTATGCGCTTCGGTCGTATCCGACAGCGTGTCGATGTGCTCCTTCGGAATCACCAGCAGGTGCACGGGGGCGGCCGGGTTGATGTCCTTGAAAGCCAGCAACGCATCGTCCTCGTAGACGACGTTCGCCGGAATCTGCTTGGCGACGATCTTGCAGAAAATGCAGTTATCCATGTTGTCTCCAGTGTGCTTGCCGCAACGGCGACGCCGGCAATCCCAGCCATCGTAACCGAGAACGATGACGGCGCAATGACGCGTCGCGCAAGAACGGTGTTAACTACGCAGCATTTACGCGTCCTTGCGCGCGGCTTTTTCTTCCAGGCCAGACACGCCTTCGCGGCGCGCCAGCTCGTCGACCACCTGCTGCGGCGTGAGACCGAATTTCGCCAGCAACACCATCGAATGGAACCACAGGTCGGCGACTTCGTACACCAGCTTCGCGTTGTCGCCCGAGACGCGCGCGTCCTTGGCGGCCATCACGGTCTCGGTGGCTTCTTCGCCGATCTTCTTGAGGATGGCGTCGTCGCCCTTGGCGAACAGCTTCGCCACATAGGAAGTCGCGGGGTCGCCGCCGTTGTCCGGCTTGCGCGATTCGATCACGGCCGCCAGGCGGGCCAGGGTGTCACTCATGGGTTTTCTTCGTATTCGTGTAAATCGTTTCCGGATCGCGCAGCACGGGGTCGGCCGCCTGCCAGTCCTCGCCGTCGAACTTCTGGAAGAAGCAGGAATGGCGCCCGGTATGGCAGGCGATGCCGCCAGCCTGCTCGATCTTGAGCAGCACCACGTCCTCGTCGCAGTCGAGGCGGATTTCCAGCACCTTCTGGGTGTGGCCGGACTCTTCGCCCTTGTGCCAGAGCTTCTTGCGCGAGCGGCTCCAGTACACGGCTTCGCCCAGCTCCACCGTGCGGGCCAGCGCGTCGCGGTTCATCCAGGCGAACATCAGGATGTCGCCCGTGGCCGCTTCCTGGGCGATGACCGGCACCAGGCCGTTCTCGTCCCAGCGCACTTTTTTCAGCCACTTCGCGTTCGGGGTCGGTGTCGTTGCGATCGGGTTCGTCATGTCAGTCCATCCGCATCGGAATGCCGCGTTCAGCCATGTAGCGCTTCGCCTCGCCGACCGTGTGCTGGCCGTAGTGGAAGATCGAGGCCGCCAGCACCGCGTCGGCATGCCCTTCGAGCACGCCGTCGGCCAGGTCCTGCAGGCCTCCGACGCCGCCCGAGGCGACTACCGGAATGCCGACGGCATCCGACACCGCACGGGTCAGGCCGAGATCGAAGCCGGACTTGGTGCCGTCGCGGTCCATGCTGGTCAGCAGCAGTTCGCCGGCGCCCAGCTCCTGCAGCCTGATCGCCCACTCGACGGCATCCATGCCGGTGGCATTGCGCCCGCCATGGGTGAACACTTCCCATTTGCCGGGTGCGGTCTGCTTGGCGTCGATCGCCACCACGATGCACTGCGCACCGTGCTTCTGCGAGGCCTCGTGGACCAGCTGCGGATTCTGCACGGCCGAGGTGTTCATGCTGACCTTGTCGGCGCCGGCGTTGAGCAGGCGCCGCACGTCCTCGACCTTGCGCACGCCGCCGCCGACGGTCAGCGGAATGAACACGGTCGAGGCCACCGCCTCGATGATCGGCAGGATCAGGTCGCGGCCGTCGCTCGATGCGGNNAAGGTGATCTCGTCGGCGCCCTGCCCGTCATAGCGGCGCGCGATCTCGACCGGATCGCCGGCGTCGCGCAGCTCGGTGAAGTTGACGCCCTTGACGACGCGGCCACCGGTCACGTCCAGGCAGGGGATGATGCGTTTTGCCAGCATAAATAATCTAAATAAAGCCTCAGGCCTGTTCGCCTTCGGTCAGTTCGTCCGCGCGGGCCTGCGCGGATTCCAGGTCGAGCGTGCCTTCGTAGATCGAGCGGCCGCAGATGACGCCTTCGATGCCCTCGTCCTGCACCGCGCACAGCGCTTCGACGTCGGCCAGGTTGTGCAGGCCGCCGGAGGCGATGACCGGGATCTTGACGGCCTGGGCCAGGCGCACGGTCGCCTCGATGTTCACGCCGCCCATCATGCCGTCGCGGCCGATGTCGGTGTAGATGATCGATTCGACGCCGTAGCCTTCGAACTTCTGGGCCAGGTCGATGACTTCGTGGCCGGACATCTTGCTCCAGCCGTCAGTTGCCACCTTGCCGTCCTTGGCGTCCAGGCCGACGATAATGGAACCGGGGAAGGCGCCGCAGGCGTCGTGCAGGAAGCCCGGGTTCTTCACCGCGGCGGTGCCGACGATGATGTAGCTGATGCCGTCGTCCAGGTAGCGCTCGATGGTGTCGAGGTCGCGGATGCCGCCACCCAGCTGGACCGGGATCTCCTCGATGTCGTTGTCCTGCGCGTATTCCTGGACGACTTGCAGGATCGACTTGATGGCCGACTCGTTCTTCGGCTTGCCGGCGAAGGCGCCGTTCAGGTCCACCAGGTGCAGGCGGCGCGCGCCCTTCTTCAGCCAATGCAGGGCCATTTCGGCGGGGTCTTCGGAAAAGACGGTGGCGAGGTCCATGTCGCCCTGTTTCAGGCGAACGCAGTGACCGTCTTTCAGGTCGATGGCAGGGATCAGCAGCATGGTCGTGGTCGGTAAGTGAACGAAGGGTTCAAGGATTCCAGTGGATGAAATTACGGTACAAGCGCAGGCCGGCGGCCGCGCTCTTCTCGGGGTGGAACTGGGTGGCGACGATGTTGTCGCGGGCGACGGCGCAGGTGTAGAAGCCGCCGTAGTCGGTTTCGCCGATGGTGTCGGCGGCGACCTCGGGCACGACGTAATAGCTGTGCACGAAGTAGAAATAGCTGTTGTCGGCAACGCCATCCCATAGCGGGTGCGCGCGCGTCTGGCGCACGCGGTTCCAGCCCATCTGCGGGACCTTGAAGCGCGAGCCGTCCGCCTGGACTTTCCCGTCCAGCTGGAAGCGCACCACCTTGCCCGGCAACAAGCCCAGGCCCGGCGTGCCGCCGTTTTCCTCGCTCTCGTCGAACAGCATCTGCTCGCCCACGCACACGCCCATCACCGGACGGGTCACGAATGCGCGGCGCAGGGCTTCCTCGGCGCCTGAGGCGCGCAGGCTGTCCATGCAGTCGCGCATCGCGCCCTGACCCGGCAGCACGATGCGGTCGGCCGCATCGATGTCTTCGGCCTTGTTCGAGACCAGGATGTCGGCTTCGGGCGCGGCGGCGCGCAGGGCTTGCGCCACCGAGCGCAGGTTGCCCAGGCCGTCGACCACTACGATCTTGTTCGTCATGGCTTAGTCGACCCTCACAGGCTGCCCTTGGTCGACGGGATGATGCCGGCGGCGCGCTCGTCGAGCTGGGTCGCCATGCGCAGCGCGCGGCCAAAGGCCTTGAACACGGTTTCGCACTGGTGGTGGGCGTTCACGCCGCGCAGGTTATCGATGTGCAGGGTCACGCCGGCGTGGTTGACGAAGCCGCGGAAGAATTCGCCGGTGAGATCGACGTCGAAGGTGCCGATCATGGCGCGCGTCCAGGGGATGTGCATCTCCAGGCCGGGACGGCCGGAAAAGTCGATCACCACGCGCGACAGGGCTTCGTCCAGCGGCACGTACGAATGGCCGTAGCGGGTCATGCCCTTCTTGTCGCCGACCGCCTTGGCGATCGCCATGCCGAGGGTGATCCCGGTGTCCTCGACCGTATGGTGGGCATCGATGTGCAGGTCACCCACGGCGTCGACTTCCAGGTCGATCATCCCGTGGCGGGCGATCTGGTCGAGCATGTGGTCGAGGAAGGGCACGCCGGTGTTCAGCTTCTGGCGGCCGGTACCGTCGAGGTTGATCGCGACGCGGATCTGCGTCTCGTTGGTGTTGCGGGTGATTTCTGCGGTGCGGGTCATGAAAAGGTGCTCGTTGGGGTCAGGTCGCGGCTTGCGTCGATGCGAGCGCGGCCTTCAGTCCGTTCAGGAATGCGGAGTTTTCCTCCGGCGTGCTGACCGTCACACGAATGCAATTGGCCAGCGATGGGTGCATTTTACTCAAATTTTTGATCAGCACCTTCCCGGATAGCAGTTTTGCGCAAACACCGGCAGCGTCCGGCACGCGCAGCGAGATGAAATTCGCGGCCGACGGAAATACTTCGACTCCCGGCAAGGCCGCCAGTTCGACGGCCAGGCGCTCGCGCTCGGCGTTGATCGAGGCAGCCTGGGCATCGAGCACCTCGACGTGGTCGAGCACGAACTCGGCCGCCACCTGGGTCAGCACGTTGACGTTGTACGGCGGGCGCACCTTCTCGAACTCGGCCAGCAGCTTCGGCGCGGCGGTCATGTAGCCGAGGCGGATGCCGGCCAGGCCCAGCTTCGACACGGTGCGCATCACGACCAGGTTCTCGAACTCGCCGAGGCGGTCCATGAAGGTCCGGCGCGCGAACGGTTGATACGCCTCGTCCAGCACGGCGATGCCGGTCTCGCCCAGGGCGCGCAGGATGGCTTCGACCTCGTCGGTGGCGAACAGGTTGCCGGTCGGGTTGTTCGGGTAGGCCAGGAACACAACGGCCGGCTTGTGCTCGGCAATCGCCGCCAGCATGGCGTCCAGGTCGAGCGAGAAGTCGGCCTTCAACGGCACGCCGACGAAGTCCGCGCCCGCGAACTGGGCCGAGCGCGCATACATGACAAAGGCCGGCACCGGCGCCAGCACGACGGCGCGCCGTTCCTGGCTGGCCACCGTGGTGGTGACGATCTGGATCAGCTCGTCCGAGCCGTTGCCGAGCAGGACACCGTAACCTGCCGGGATGCCGAGCTTGGCGCTGACTTTCTGCTTCAGCGTGGCGTAGGACGCCACCGGATAGCGGTTCAGCACCGCGTCGGCCAGGCGCGTGGCCAGCTCCTGGCGCAACGCCTCCGGCAGCGCGTACGGGTTTTCCATCGCGTCGAGCTTGATGTAGCCGCTCGCGTCGGGCACAACATAGGCACTGTCGGCGCGGATGTCGGCGCGGATGACGTTGGCAATCAGGTTATCGATGTTCATGCTCACTCCTCGGTGGCGGCGCGCGCGGCGCGCGCGATGCTCTTGCGTTTCTTGATGGTGGGTGCGGGGTCGGGCGCCGCCAGGCGCGCCTCGATGATCTCGCAATACGCCGGGTTCAGCTCGAAGCCGGAAAATTGGCGGCCCAGGCGCTTGGCTGCGATCGCCGTGGTGCCGCTGCCCATGAAGGGGTCGAGCACCACGCCGCCCGGCGGGCAGGAAGCCTTGATCATGCGCTCGATGATCTCGAGCGGCTTTTGCGTCGGGTGGTCGGCGCGCTCCGGGTGTTCTCGATGCAGGCGCGACACGCTCCACAGGTCCTTCGGGTTGTAGCCGACCTCGAGCCACTTGGCGCCGACGAAGATCGAGCGCGTGCGCGCCTTCTTGGTCGCCTCGTCGTAGGGCACGCGCACCGCGTCGAGGTCGAAGTAGTAATCCTTGCGGTTGACAAAAAAGCCGATGGTGTCGTGCACCGACGAGAAGCTGCGCACGCTGCCGCCCATCGAGGGCA
Source organism: Massilia sp. (assembly GCA_003520365.1). GTDB lineage: Bacteria > Pseudomonadota > Gammaproteobacteria > Burkholderiales > Burkholderiaceae_D > Telluria > Telluria haematophila. Next base: position 19,168 of record DOUW01000378.1, on the reverse strand, counting down.
CGCGGCGGTCCCAGATGATCTCGTTCATCATCGTCATGCGCCGCTTCAGCATGACGAAGATCTCGGGCGCGAAGCGCCAGGTGAGAAAGATGTACAGGCTGCCATTGGGCTTGAGCTTGGGCAGCGCCGCGTCGATCCACTGCTCGGTCCAGGACAAATACGCCTCGACGCTCTGCTGGTCCGAGGCGTTGCCGTAGTCCTTGCCGAGGTTGTAGGGCGGGTCGGTCAGGAGCAGGTCAATGGCCCCGTCGGGGATGCGCGCCAGCCCTTCCAGCGCATCCTCGCAGAAGACCTGGTTGACCCAGCCTGTCATGACTGCTGCTTGATCCGCAGCTCTGCACTGCGCGCGTGCGCCTGCAGGCCTTCGCCGTAGGCCAGTTCGGCCGCGACCTTGCCCAGCGTCTGGGCGCCGGCTTCGCTCACCTGGATCACCGAGGAGCGCTTCTGGAAGTCGTACACGCCCAGCGGCGACGAGAAGCGCGCGGTGCGCGAGGTCGGCAGCACGTGGTTCGGGCCGCAGCAATAGTCGCCCAGCGATTCCGACGAAAAGCGGCCCAGGAACATCGCGCCGGCGTGGCGGATCTGCTCGGCCCACTGCTGCGGGTTCTCGGCCGAGATCTCGAGGTGCTCGGCGGCGATGTCGTTGGCGATCGCGCAGGCTTCGGCCATGTCGCGCACCTTGACCAGGGCGCCGCGGTCGGTCAGCGAGGTCGTGATCGTCTCGTGGCGCGGCATGGTTGGCAGCAGCTTGTGGATGCTGGCCTCGACCTGGGCGATGTAGTCCGCGTCCGGGCACAGCAGGATGGCCTGGGCCAGCTCGTCGTGCTCGGCCTGCGAGAACAGGTCCATTGCGACCCAGTCCGGGTCGGTCGTGCCGTCGCACAGCACCAGGATTTCCGACGGGCCGGCAATCATGTCGATGCCGACCGTGCCGAACACGCGGCGCTTGGCGGCGGCCACATAGGCGTTGCCCGGGCCGACGATCTTGTCGACCGCCGGAATCGTCTCGGTGCCGTAGGCCAGCGCGCCCACGGCCTGGGCGCCGCCGATGGTGATCACGCGCGTCACGCCGGCGATCGCGGCGGCGGCCAGCACCATCTGGTTCTTGACGCCGTCCGGGGTCGGCACCACCATCACGATGTCTTTTATACCCGCCACTTGGGCGGGAATGGCGTTCATCAGCACCGACGAAGGGTAGGCCGCCTTACCGCCCGGGACGTAGATGCCGACGCGGTCCAGCGGCGTCACGCGCTGGCCCAGCACGGTGCCGTCGGGCTCGGTGTAGGTAAAGCCGTTCAGTTCCTGCTTCTGGCGCGCGTGGAACACGCGGATGCGTTCGGCCGCCACTTGCAGCGCGGCGCGCTGGGCTTCCGGCAGCGCGGCCAGGGCCGCCTGCAGCTCGTCCTGGGTCAGGTCGAAGTCGGCGATGCCGGCCGCATTCACGCGGTCGAAACGGTTGGTGTACTCCAGCACGGCAGCATCGCCGCGCGCCTTGACGTCGGCGAGGATCTTCGCCACCGCGGTTTCGATCGCATCGTCGGTCGCGGCTTCAAAGGCGAGCAGCGTATGCAGCTGCTCTTTGAAGTTCGCGTCGGTGGAATCGAGTTTGCGGATCTGGACTGCCATGATGTTTACCTTGTTACTTCGTGTTGAGGCGGGATGCGGTACGTGAAGCGCGTTCGAACGCCTCGATGATGGGTTGCAGGCGCTCGCGCTTGAGTTTCAGCGCGGCCTGGTTGACGACCAGGCGCGAGGATATCTCCATGATCTTCTCGACTTCGACCAGGTTGTTGGCGCGCAGGGTGCCGCCGGTCGAGACCACGTCGACGATGGCGTCCGACAGCCCGACCAGGGGCGCCAGTTCCATCGAGCCGTACAGCTTGATCAGGTCGACGTGCACGCCCTTGCTGGCGAAGTGCTCGCGCGCGGTGTGCACGAACTTGGTCGCCACGCGCAGGCGCGCGCCCTGGCGCACGGCGGTTTCGTAGTCGAAGCCGGCGTTCACCGCCACCGACATGCGGCAGCAGGCGATGTTCAGGTCGACCGGCTGGTACAGGCCTTCGCCGCCATGCTCGAGCAGCACGTCCTTGCCTGCCACGCCGAAATCGGCCGCGCCGTACTGGACATAGGTCGGCACGTCGGTGGCGCGCACGATCAGCACGCGCACCAGCGGGTCGTTGGTCGCGAGGATGAGTTTACGCGAGGTTTCCGGGTTCTCGGTGACGGTGATGCCGGCGGCTTCCAGCAGCGGCAGCGTGTCCTCGAAGATGCGGCCCTTGGACAGGGCCAGGATCAGGCCCGGTTCCGTGGGCGATTGTGTTGCGATGGTCATATGGACCTTACTTGATGCGCACGATGTCGGCGCCGACCGCCGACAGCTTCACTTCCATGCGGTCGTAACCGCGGTCGAGGTGATAGATGCGGTCGACAATCGTCGTGCCTTCGGCCGCCATGCCGGCGATCACCAGCGAGGCCGAGGCACGCAGGTCGGTCGCCATCACCGGCGCGCCGACCAGGCGGTCGACGCCCTTGATGAAGGCGGTGTTGCCCTCGGTCGAGATGGTAGCGCCCAGGCGGTTCATCTCCTGCACGTGCATGAAGCGGTTCTCGAAAATGGTCTCGGTCACGCGGCTCGGGCCGGCGGCGATGGTGTTCACCGCCATGAACTGGGCCTGCATGTCGGTCGGGAAGCCCGGGTACTCGGTGGTGCGGAAGGACACCGGCTGCGGGCGGCCGTCCATGCGCGCGCGGATGGTATCCGTGCCAATCTCCATTTGCAGGCCGACTTCGCGCAGCTTGTCGAGCGCGACATCGAAAATGTCGGTGCGGGTGCGGGTCAGCACGATGTCGCCGCCGGTGGCCGCGACGGCGCACAGGAAGGTCGCGGCTTCGATGCGGTCCGAAATCACGGCGTGCTTCGCGCCATGCAGGCTGTCGACGCCCTGGATCACCAGGCGGTCGGTGCCGATGCCTTCGATCTTCGCGCCCATCGCCACCAGCAGGTTGGCCAGGTCCGTCACTTCCGGCTCGCGCGCGGCGTTCTCGAGGATGGTCTCGCCTTCGGCCAGGGTCGCGGCCATCAGCAGGTTCTCGGTACCGGTCACGGTGATCATGTCGGTCAGGATGCGCGCGCCCTTGAGCTTTTTCGCCTTGGCGTAGATGTAGCCGCCTTCAATCGTGATCTCGGCGCCCATCTGGCGCAAGCCCTTGATGTGCTGGTCGACAGGGCGCGAACCGATGGCGCAGCCGCCCGGCAGCGAGACCTTGGCCTCGCCGAAGCGCGCCAGCAGCGGGCCCAGCACCAGGATCGAGGCGCGCATGGTCTTCACCAGTTCATATGGCGCTTCGAGGCTGGTGATGCTGGCGCCGTTCAGGGTGACGTTTTCGTCGTCCTGGGTGACCTTCAGGCCGGTCTGCGCGAGCAGCTTGAGAATGGTCTTGACGTCGTGCAGGCGCGGCACGTTGGTCAGTTCGACGTCGCCGCTCGTCAACAGGCCGGCGCACAGGATCGGCAGCGCCGCGTTCTTGGCGCCCGACACCGGGATCTCGCCGTTCAGGCGCTTGCCGCCGACAATCTGGAGCTTGTCCATGCTTATCCTTGGTACTCTTCTGGGGTGAGGGTCTTCATCGACAGCGCGTGGATTTCTTCGCGCATGCGGTCGCCCAGCGCGGCGTACACCAGCTGGTGGCGCTGGATCGGGCGCTTGCCGGCAAAGGCCGGCGAGACGATCACGGCCGAGAAATGGCGGCCGTCGCCTTCCACCTGCAGGTGGGTGCATTCCAGGCCATTGGCGATGTAGCTGTGGATCAGTTCTGGGGTGGTCGACACGATAATTCCTAATGAATAAATGTTACTGCGCGATGTTTATTGTCGTTCGGTGCGCTTCAGTGGCGCAGCTTGTAGCCGTGGCGGAGCAGGTTGATCGCCACTGCCGCCAGCACCGCGAAGAACGCGGACACGATGGCAAGGCTGGTCCACGGCGAGATGTCGGACTGGCCGAAGAAGCCGTGGCGGAACCCGTCAATCATATAAAAGAACGGGTTGAAATGCGAGACTGCCTGCCAGAATGCCGGCAGCGAGTGGATCGAATAGAACACCCCAGCCAGGAAGGTTGCCGGCATGATCAGGAAGTTCTGGAACGCGGCGAGCTGGTCGAACTTGTCGGCCCAGATGCCGGCGATCACGCCCAGGGTGCCGAGGATGGCCGCGCCCAGCACCGCGAAGACGATGATCCACAGCGGCGCGGCAAAGCTCAGGTGGGCGAACCAGGCGGTAATCGCGAACACGCCGGCGCCGACCACCAGGCCGCGCACGACCGAGGCCGAGACATAGGCCAGCAGGATTTCCCAGTGCGACAACGGCGGCAGCAGGATGAACACCAGGTTGCCGGTGATTTTCGACTGGATCAGCGAGGACGAGGAGTTGGCGAAGGCGTTCTGCAGCACGCTCATCATCACCAGGCCCGGGATCAGGAAGGCGGTATAGCTCACGCCCGGATAGACCTCGACCCGGCCCTCCAGCACGTGGCCGAAGATCAGCAGGTAGAGCATGGCGGTCAGGATCGGCGCGGCAATGGTTTGCGTGGCCACTTTCCAGAAACGCAGCATCTCCTTGTAGAACAGGGTACGGAAACCGACAGAAACGAAATTCACAGTGCACCCTTTCCGGCTTTGGCATCGCCCATGATTTGCAGGAAGATGTCTTCCAGGTCGGCTTGCTGCAACTGCATCTCGTCGACCACGGCGCCGCTTTCCCGCAGGCGCGCCAGGATCGATTCGACCTCGCCCGGCGCATTGATGCGCAGGCTGTAGCGGTTGCCCTTGCCGTTGCCTTGTTCGTCGTGCGAGACCAGGTGGCGCAGGCCTTCCGGCAGCGCGCCCTGCTTCAGGTGCACGATCAGTTGCGAGCCGGAGACGCGGCGCAGCAGGCCCTGCATGGTGTCGAGCGCCACGACCTGGCCGAGTTTCAGCATGGCTACGCGCTGGCACATGGCCTCGGCTTCTTCCAGGTAATGGGTGGTCAGCACGACGGTGTGGCCTTCGCGGTTCAGGCGCGAGATGAATTTCCACAGGGTCTGGCGCAGTTCGACGTCGACACCCGCGGTCGGTTCGTCCAGCACGATGACGGGCGGCTTGTGCACCAGGGCCTGGGCCACCAGCACGCGGCGCTTCATGCCGCCGGACAGGGCGCGCATGTTGACGTCGGCCTTGTTCGTGAGGTCGAGGTTTTCCATGACCTCATCGATCCACTGATCGTTGTTCTTGATGCCGAAGTAGCCCGACTGCAGGCGCAGGGTTTCGCGCACGGTGAAGAAGGGATCGAACACCAGTTCCTGCGGCACCACGCCGAGCTTCCTGCGCGCCTCGCGGAAATCCCTCACCACGTCGTGGCCGTGGATCTTGACGCTGCCGACGTCCGGCCGGATCAGCCCGGCGATGGTGGAGATCAGGGTGGTCTTGCCGGCGCCATTCGGGCCGAGCAGGCCGAAGAACTCGCCTTGTTCGATGTTCAGGGAAACGCCTTTAAGGGCCTTGAAGCCCTTGTAGCTTTTCTCGACGCTGTCTATCTGAATCGCTGTCATTCTTGTTCGGAGTTGGCCGCGGCGCGGGCGCGCGCGGTCCGGGCGGGGAAACGATCCATTATAGGGGAAATCGTAAATGCAAGAGCTTGGGGGAACGAGTCGACGGCGGCGGTGACCGTAGGGTGGGCACTCCGTGCCCACCGGAACGTGGTGTCATCGGCGGCGATGGCGATAAAGGCAAGGCCGGCGCAGCCGTTCAAGCTCCAGGGGAAAATCGATAGCGCATCGGACAAGACCAGGCGTTATCGCGGCGCTCCCATTTGACGCGCCGCGTGTATGCAACGTTTACGCGTGGGCACGGAGTGCCCACCCTACGCCCGTGTTACGACCGCTCCAACAGCCCGTCCAGGCCGTACAGGTTGACCAGCGCATCGACATTCGCCGGCACGTTGATGAAGCTGAGCCTGCGCCCGGCGTCGTGCGCGCGGCGTTGCCAGGCGAGCAGCAGGGCCACGCCGGACGAGTCGACGGAGCGCACGCCGCCGAGGTCGAACACGGTCTCGCCGGCCTGGATCGCCGCAATGCCCTGCTCCAACGCCGCGTTGGCGTTCTGGAAAGTCAGGGCATCGAGCGAGAGCATGGGATTTGCTTCTGCCATCGATTACTTCGGCGCTTTCAGCGGCTTGCTGGCCAGCTGGCGGTTACGCTCGGCCAGGCGGGTGATCAGGCCATCGATGCCGGACTTGTTGATCTCGGCCTTGAAGGTGCCCTTGTAGGTCTCGACCAGCCAGGCGCCCAGCACGTTGATGTCGTAGATTTTCCAGCCCTGGTTGCCCTTGGACAGGCGGTAGTTCAGGGTGATCGGCTCGCCGCGGGTGACGTTCACCTGCGAACGCACTTCGACGTCGGTATCTTGCGGGCTCGAACGCATCGGCTTGAACTCGACGGTTTCGTTCTTGATCTGCGACAGCGCGCCGGAATAGGTGTACACCAGCAGCGTGCGGAATTCTTCCGACAGGCGCTTCTGCTGTTCCGGGGTGGCCTGGCGCCAGAACGGGCCGGCAGCCTGGGCGGTCATCTTCTCGGCATCCACGTGCGGCAGGATTTTCGAATTGACCAGGTCCATGATCTTGGCGCGGTTGCCGGCCTGGATGTCCTTGTCGGCCTTGACGGTCTCGATGACGTCGGCGCTGATGCGCTTGACCAGCACGTCAGGGGCTTCGGCGCTGGCCGGGGCCGCAGCGAGCACGCTGGTGGCAAAGGTGAGCGAAGCAACGGTGGCGATGAGTTGGGCGATGGGTTTCATATGGCTCTCTCTTTTCTGTTCGTTGGAAGTGCCGGCTGGGAAGTCGCTTCATGCGGGCGCCAGCTGGCGTCTTCGATAACTGACTGAGTGAATTACTGTTTTTCGGGCGCCGGGTTGGCCGGCGGCGACACCGGTTCCGGCACGACCTGGGTGTTGGTGGTCGGTGCATCGTCCGCGTCGGTTTCGTCCGCGGCGCGCGGCACGTTGCCGTCGAAGACCTGGCTCTGGCGGCGCTGCATGTAGCCGTCGCGCAGGAATTCGTAACGGTCCAGCGCAGCCTCTTCCATCAGGTTCGATGCGTCGAGCAGGGAAGCACGCTGGTCGACGACGCGGATGCCGCTGCCGATGTTGCGCCAGTTGTGCGGATCCTTGCGCTTCCAGGGATCGCCCCAGCGGTCAGCCGGCAACGCAGCCGTATCACGTATCGTAGATGGGCCGAAAATCGGCAACATCAAGAAGGGACCCGACGGAACACCCCAATAACCGAGGGTTTGGCCGAAGTCTTCGTTGTGTTTTTGCAACCCAGCTTCCGACGCGATGTCGAGCAGGCCAAGAATGCCGAAGGTCGAGTTCAATGCTACACGGGTAACATCGGTCATGCCGGCTTCGCCCTTGCCTTGCAGCAGGTTGTTGACGGCGCTCCAGGCATCCGACAGGTTGCCGAAGAAGTTGCCGACACCGGTCTGCACGAAGCCCGGCGTAACCTTCTTGTAACCGGTGGCGACCGGCTTCAGGGCGACACGGTCGATGGTGTCGTTAAAGGCGAAGCTCGCCCGGTTGAATTTCTCGAGCGGATCCTGCGGATTGCTCGTGGCGCAGCCGGACAGCACGGCGCAGGCGGCTACCGCCAGGGCCAGGCCGCTCAGGCGCGGCAGGGTCGTCATGTTCTTGCTTTTCATTATTCGCTGCCATCCTTTCCTTCGGCAGCCTTGCTGTAGATGAACTGGTTGATCAGGTCTTCCAGCACGGTTGCCGATTGCGTACGGTTGATTCGATCACCGTCGACGAGGTTGTTGGTGTCGCCGCCGGGTTCGATGCCAATGTATTGCTCGCCCAGCAAACCTGCGGTCAGGATCTTGAGCGACGAATCTTTCGGGAAGTGATAGCTTTGGTCCAGGTCGAGACGCACATTCGCCTGGAACGTCTTATCGTCGAAGGTAATGTCGCCCACGCGACCGACCACGACACCGGCGCTCTTGACTGGCGCCTGCGGTTTCAATCCACCGATGTTGTCGAACTTGCCGGTGACAGCATACGTATCGCTGAACGAGAGCGAGCTCATGTTTCCGGCCTGGAGGGCCAGGAACAAGACAGCGGCTGCGCCCAACAGGACAAAGAGGCCGACCCAGATGTCGATGATTTTGCGATGCATAGTAATTTCCAGTATTCAGGCCGTCTGTGCGCGGCCAAACCAAACAATATTATTGAGTGAACATCAGGGCGGTCATGACGAAGTCCAGTCCCAGCACCAGCAGCGACGCGATCACCACGGTCCGGGTGGTGGCGCGCGCCACGTCGGCCGGCGTCGGCTTCACGTGGTAACCCTGGAACAAGGCGGTAAACGTCACGGCGACACCGAACACGAAACTCTTGATGATGCTGCTGACCACGTCGCGCTGGACGTCCACGCCGGCCTGCATTTGCGACCAGAACGCGCCTTCATCCAGGCTGAGCAGTTTCACGGCGACCAGGTAGCTGCCCATGATGCCGACGGCCGAGAACACGGCGGCCAGCACCGGCATGGCGACCACGCCGCCCCAGAAACGGGGCGCCAGCACGCGCTGCACCGGATTGACCGCCATCATTTCCATGGCCGACAGCTCGTCGTTGGACTTCATCAGGCCGATCTCGGCGGTCAGCGAGGTGCCGGCACGGCCTGCGAACAGCAGCGCCGTCACGACCGGGCCGAGTTCGCGGATCAGAGACAGGGCCGTCAGCGAGCCGAGCTTTTCCTCGGCGCCGAACTGGATCAGGTTGACGTAGAACTGCAGGCCCAGCACCAGGCCGACAAACAGGCCGGAGACGATCGTGATGACGAGCGAGTAATTGCCGATGAAATGGATCTGCTCGGAAATCAGGGTCGGACGACGGAAGGCGCCCGGCGAAAAACGCAGCAGGTTGAAAAAGGCGCGCGTGGCGAAGCCCAGGCTTTCGATCGACTCGCGCACGGTGGCGCCAGTCTTTGCAAGAAAATTCAGGATCATCCCTGCGCCTCCAGGCCCAGGTCCTCGGCCAGCGACTTGCCGGGATAATGGAAGGGCACGGGGCCATCCGGCTCGGCATTCACGAACTGCTTCACGTAAGGATCGGTCGACACGCGCAGTTCTTCCGGCGTACCTTCGGCAACGATCTTGCCGGCCGACATGAAGTACACGTAATCGGCAATGGCGAAGGTTTCCTTGACGTCGTGCGAGACCAGGATCGAGGTCGAGCCGAGGGCGTCGTTCAGGTTGCGGATCAGGTTGGCGGTGACGCCCATCGAGATCGGATCGAGGCCGGCGAAGGGTTCGTCGTACATGATCAGTTCCGGATCGAGCGCAATGGCGCGCGCGACGGCGACACGGCGGCCCATGCCGCCCGAGATTTCGCGCGGTTTCAGCTTCGAGGCATTGCGCAGTCCGACGGCGTTGAGCTTCATCAGGACCAGGTCGCGGATCATCTCTTCGGACAGGTCGGTATGCTCGCGCAGCGGGAAGGCGACGTTGTCGAAGATGGTCAGGTCATTGAACAGGGCGCCGAACTGGAACAGCATGCCCATGCGGCGGCGCAGGCGGTACAGGCCTTCGGTATTCAATCGATGCACGACCTCGCCGCCGACCCGCACTTCTCCGCGCTGCGGACGAATCTGTCCGCCAATCAGGCGCAGCACCGTGGTCTTGCCGCAACCGGACCCGCCCATGACGGCAATTAGCTTGCCGCGCGGGAAGTCCATGCGCAGGTTCGACAGGATCTTTCGATCGCCGTAGCCGAACTCGAGATCGCGTATTTCTACAAGGTTAGACACAAAGGGTTATTCGGTTTTAGAGAATCCCGTATTGTAGTGCAGAAACTGCAACCGCCGCTTGAGCCACCTCGATTTCGGCCAGGCCCACGACGTATGATTACAACACAAATAACCCGTGAGTCAGCTATTTAAAGTTGTAAGTAATTGTTTTTCTTGGGATATGCATATACAACAACATTTCTTTTTATTGCACTGAATCAATATAGCTATCCAACTGGAACAGATTGACGGCATTGACGCGAGCAGCCGGTACGGTCTTCCAGCGCCTGTTTCGTTGCATGCGAAAGAGCTGGTGTAGGTCGCTAAGAACAATAAAAGGGCGCACCCGCAGTGCGCCCTTTTATTGTGTCGAACTATGGTACCGGACTGCGGTACCCGGCTGCGCTTCAGCGCGGCAGCAAGGACGCGCCCATCAGGAACTCGTCCACCGCGCGCGCGCACTGGCGTCCTTCGCGGATCGCCCACACGACCAGCGACTGGCCGCGGCGCATGTCGCCGGCAACAAACACCTTCGGCGCCGAGGTCTGGTAGGCGCTTTCACCCTCGACCGTGGAGCGGGCGTTGCCGCGCGCATCCTTCTGCACGCCAAAGGCGTCGAGCACCTGCTGCACCGGCGAAATAAAGCCCATTGCCAGGAACACCAGGTCGGCCTTGATCTCGAATTCCGAATCCGGCACTTCGCTCATCTTGCCGTCCTTCCACTCGACGTGGCAGGCGACCAGTTTTTCCAGCTTGCCGTTCTTGCCCTCGAAGCGCTTGGTCGCCACGGCGAAATCGCGCTGGCAGCCCTCTTCGTGCGAGGACGAGGTGCGCAACTTCGTCGGCCAGTAAGGCCAGACCAGCGGTTTGTTCTCTTCCTCAGGCGGCATCGGCATCAGTTCGAACTGGGTGACGGAGACGGCGCCGTGGCGATTCGAGGTACCGACGCAGTCGGAACCGGTGTCGCCGCCGCCGATCACGACCACGTGCTTGCCCGTCGCCTTGATCTGGTCCTTTACTTTATCTCCGGCATTCACGCGGTTTTGCTGGGGCAGGAAATCCATCGCGAAATGCACACCCTTCAGGTCGCGGCCCGGCACCGGCAGGTCGCGCGGCTGCTCGGCGCCGCCGGCCATGACGACGACGTCGAACTGCGCGGCCAGGTCTTCCGGGAAGATGGTGTCGCGCGCCATGTTGCTGACCGTGGTCGGGAAGTCCTTGCCGATCAGCACGCCGGTGCGGAAGGTCACTCCTTCGGCCTGCATCTGCTCGATGCGGCGGTCGATCAGGCCCTTCTCCATCTTGAAGTCGGGGATGCCGTAGCGCAGCAGGCCGCCGATGCGGTCGCTCTTCTCGAACACCGTCACGTCGTGGCCGGCGCGCGCCAGCTGCTGGGCGGCGGCCAGGCCGGCGGGGCCGGAACCGACCACGGCGACCGTCTTGCCGGTCTTGACACTTGGCGGCTGCGGCACGACCCAGCCGTGTTCCCAGGCCGTGTCCGCGATCTTGCGCTCGATCGACTTGATGCCGACCGGGTCGTTGTTGATGTTCAGTGTGCACGAGGCTTCGCAGGGCGCCGGGCAGATGCGGCCGGTGACCTCGGGGAAGTTATTCGTCGAGTGCAGGTTGTCGATCGCGCCGCGGTAGTTGCCGTGGTAGACCAGGTCGTTCCAGTCGGGGATCTGGTTGTTGACCGGGCAGCCGGTGTTACAGAAGGGAATGCCGCAATCCATGCAGCGTGCGCCCTGCACTTTGGCCTGGCTGTCGCTCAGGGTGAGGACGAATTCCTTGTAGTTCTTGACGCGTGCAGCGGGTTCCAGGTGGTCTTCTTCCTGGCGTTGAAATTCCATGAAGCCGGTGATTTTGCCCATGCTGTTTTTCCTTGTATTCGTGCCGAAGATCGGCGTCGTATTCTGCGCGGCTGTGCTAGCGCTGGTTGGACGGGGCGCATCGGTCACGATGCGCGATCCGCTGGTGTTACGCCGCGAGTTCGATCTTGTCGTTGGCTTCTTCCATGCTGCTGTTGTGCATCTCTTCCAGCGCGCGCTTGTATTCGGTCGGGAAGACCTTCACGAACTTGCCGCGGCTGTTGGCCCAGTCGTCGAGCAGGTTGCGCGCGCGGGTGGAACCCGTGTGCTTGAAGTGGCGCTCGATCAGGCGGCGCAGGATGACTTCGTCCGATTCGCGCTCGCCGCCCCGGGTCTGGCTGTGCCAGCCGGAGACGTCGCCCTGCTCTTTCGTCGACACCACGCGCTCGAGGTTGACCATGGTCGTGTTGCAGCGTCCCGCGAACTCGTCCTTCGGATCGTAGACATAGGCCACGCCACCCGACATGCCCGCCGCGAAGTTGCGTCCGGTTTCGCCCAGCACCACGATGGTGCCGCCGGTCATGTATTCGCAGCCGTGGTCGCCCAGGCCTTCCACCACCGCGACGGCGCCCGAGTTACGGACCGCAAAACGTTCGCCGGCCACGCCGTTGAAGAAGGCTTCGCCCGCAATCGCGCCGTACAGCACGGTGTTGCCGACGATGATGTTGTCCACCGCCCAGCCGCGGAATTCCGTGTTCGGACGCACGATGATGCGGCCGCCCGACAGGCCCTTGCCGACGTAGTCGTTGCCCTCGCCCACCAGGTCGATCGTGATGCCGGCGGCCAGGAAGGCGGCGGCCGACTGGCCGGCCGTGCCCTGCAGCTGGATGTGGATGGTGTCGTCCGGCAGCCCGGCATGACCGTAGCGCTTCGCGACTTCGCCCGACAGCATCGCGCCGACCGTGCGGTTGACGTTCTTCACCGGCGTGATGAAGGAAACACGCTCGCCGCGGTCCAGCGCCGGCCGCGCTTGCGCGATCAGCTTGTGGTCGAGCGCGCGGTCCAGGCCGTGGTCCTGCGTTTCGGTGTGGAACAGGCTGCGCGGCGCATCGGTTTTCGGCTGGTAGAAGATGTTCGAGAAGTCCAGGCCCTGCGCCTTCCAGTGCGTGATCGCCTTCGATTTATCCAGCAGGTCCGAGCGGCCGATCAGCTCGTCATAGGTACGGATGCCGAGCTGGGCCATCAATTGACGCGCTTCTTCGGCAACGAAGAAGAAGTAATTGACGACGTGTTCCGGCTTGCCCTGGAACTTGGCGCGCAGCACCGGATCTTGCGTGGCGACGCCGACCGGGCAGGTGTTCAGGTGGCACTTGCGCATCATGATGCAGCCTTCGACCACCAGCGGCGCCGTCGCGAAACCGATCTCGTCGGCGCCGAGCATGGCGGCGATCACGACGTCGCGGCCGGTCTTCATCTGGCCGTCGGCCTGGACGCGGATGCGGCTGCGCAGGCCGTTCAGGACCAATGTTTGTTGGGTCTCTGCGAGACCCAACTCCCACGGCGTGCCGGCGTGCTTGACCGAGGACAGCGGCGAAGCGCCGGTGCCGCCGTCGTGGCCAGCGACGACCACGTGGTCGGCCTTGGCCTTCGAGACGCCCGCGGCGACGGTGCCGATGCCGACTTCCGACACCAGCTTCACCGAGATCGAGGCGTTCGGATTCGCGTTTTTCAGGTCGTGGATCAGCTGCGCCAGGTCTTCGATCGAATAGATGTCGTGGTGCGGCGGCGGAGAAATCAGGCCCACGCCCGGCACCGAGAAGCGCAGCGAGGCAATGTACTCGGACACCTTGTGGCCCGGCAGCTGACCGCCCTCCCCTGGCTTGGCGCCCTGCGCCATCTTGATCTGGATCTGGTCGGCCGCGTTCAGGTACTCGGCGGTGACGCCGAAGCGGCCCGAGGCCACCTGCTTGATCTTCGAACGCAGCGAATCGCCCTCTTGCAGCGGAATATCGGCCGCCACGCGGTCGGACCCCAGCACCGATGCCAGGGTCTCGCCCTTGCTGATCTTGATGCCCTTGAATTCGTTGATGTAGCGCAGCGGATCTTCGCCGCCCTCACCCGTGTTGCTCTTGCCGCCGATGCGATTCATGGCGATCGCCAGGGTCGCGTGCGCCTCGGTCGAGATCGAACCCAGCGACATGGCGCCGGTGGCGAAACGCTTGACGATCTCCTTGGCCGGCTCGACTTCGTCGATCGGGATTGCCTTGCTCGGATCGATCTTGAATTCGAACAGGCCGCGCAGGGTCAGGTGACGGCGCGTCTGCTCGTTGATCAGCTGCGCGTATTCTTTGTAGGTGCTGAAGCTGTTGGCGCGGGTCGAGTGCTGCAGCTTGGCGATCGCGTCCGGCGTCCACATGTGGTCTTCGCCGCGCACGCGGAAGGCGTATTCGCCGCCGGTATCGAGCGCATTCGCCAGCAGCGGGTCGTTGCCGAAGGCCAGGTTGTGCAGGCGCAGCGCCTCTTCGGCAACCTCAAATAAGCCGATCCCTTCCACTGTCGACGACGTGCCGCGGAAGTATTTGTCGACCAGCGACTTGTTCAGGCCGACGGCTTCGAAGATCTGCGCGCCGCAGTAGGACATGTAGGTCGAGATGCCCATCTTCGACATCACTTTTAATAAACCCTTGCCGATTGCCTTGGTGTAGTTGTACATGGCGGTCTCGGGCGCCATTTCGTGCGGCAGGTGCTGGGCCAGGTCGGACAGGGTCTCCAGCGCCAGGTAGGGGTGCACGGCTTCGGCGCCATAGCCGGCCAGTAGGGCGAAGTGGTGGGTTTCGCGGGCCGAGCCGGTTTCGACCACCAGGCCGGTCGAGGCGCGCAGGCCGCGGCCTACCAGGTGCTGGTGGATGGTGGACGTGGCCAGCAGCGCCGGGATCGCGACCATGTCGCTTGATACGGCGCGGTCCGAGACGACCAGGATGTTGTGGCCGGATTTCACGGCGTCGACCGCTTCCGCGCACAGCGAGGCCAGCGAGGCTTCGATGCCCTCTTTGCCCCAGGCGACCGGGTAGCAGATGTTCAGCTCATACGACTTGAACTTGCCGCCGGTGTGCAGGCTGATGTTGCGCAGGCGCGCCATGTCGTCGAAACCGAGCACCGGCTGCGACACTTCGAGGCGCATCGGCGGGTTGACGTTGTTGGTGTCGAGCAGGTTCGGCTTCGGACCGATAAAGGAGACCAGCGACATCACCATGCTCTCGCGGATCGGGTCGATCGGCGGGTTCGTCACCTGTGCAAACAATTGTTTGAAGTAATTGTACAAAGGTTTGAGCTTGTTCGACATCACCGCCAGTGGCGAGTCGTTGCCCATGGAACCGGTCGCCTCTTCGGCCAATACCGCCATCGGCGCCATCAGGAATTTCAGGTCTTCCTGGGTGTAACCGAAGGCTTGCTGGCGGTCGAGCAGCGTGATCGCCGCCTTTTCGCCCTGGGCCGGGACGTCCTTGACGCGGTTCTGCGCCAGCTGCGATTCGCTCAGCTTGATTTCGTTGAGCTTGATGCGCACCGACTTGATCCAGGCTTTATACGGCTTGGCGTTCGAGTAGGTGTCCTTCAGTTCCTTGTCGTCGATGATGCGGCCGGCTTCCAGGTCGATCAGGAACATCTTGCCGGGCTGCAGACGCCATTTCTTGACGATGCGCGATTCCGGGATCGGCAGCACGCCCGATTCCGAGGCCATGACCACCAGGTCGTCCTCGGTGACGACGTAGCGCGCCGGGCGCAGGCCGTTGCGGTCCAGGGTGCCGCCGATGTGGCGGCCGTCGGTGAACGCCATCGCCGCCGGGCCATCCCAGGGTTCCATCATTGCCGCGTGGTATTCGTAGAAAGCCTTGCGGTTGTCGTCCATCGCGCTGTGGTTTTCCCAGGCTTCGGGGATCATCATCATCATGGCTTGGGCGATCGGGTAGCCAGCCATCACCAGCAGCTCGAGCGCGTTGTCGAAGCAGGCGGTGTCGGACTGGCCTTCATAGATCAGCGGGAACAGCTTGTTCAGGTCCTCGCCCAGCACGGCCGACTTCATCACGCCTTCGCGCGCGCGGGTCCAGTTGAAGTTGCCCTTGACGGTGTTGATCTCGCCGTTGTGCGCGATCAGGCGGTACGGGTGGGCCAGCGGCCACTCCGGGAAGGTATTCGTCGAGAAGCGCTGGTGCACCAGGGCCAGGGCCGAGACGCAGCGCGGGTCCTGCAGGTCCTTGAAGTAGACGCCGACCTGGTCGGCCAGCAGCAGACCCTTATAGACGATGGTGCGCGCCGACATCGAAGGCACGAAGAATTCCTTGCCGTGCAGGAGTTTTAACGCCTGGATCGCGTGGCCGGACGACTTGCGGATCACGTACAGCTTACGCTCGAGCGCATCGGTGACCATGATGTCCGGGCCGCGGCCGATGAAGATCTGGCGGATCACCGGCTCCTTGGCCTTCACGGTCGGCGACATCGGCATGGTCTCGTCGACCGGCACGTTGCGCCAGCCCAGCACGACCTGGCCTTCGATGCGCACGGCGCGCTCGATTTCCTGTTCGCAGGCGATGCGCGAGGCGTGCTCCTTCGGCAGGAACACCATGCCGACGCCGTATTCGCCGGGCGGCGGCAGCTCGACGCCCTGCTTGGCCATCTCGTCGCGGAAGTACTGGTCGGGAATCTGGATCAGGATACCGGCGCCATCGCCCATCAGCGCATCGGCGCCGACGGCGCCGCGGTGATCCAGGTTTTTCAGGATCATCAGCCCCTGATCGATGATGGAATGACTTTTGTTGCCCTTGATATGGGCGATGAAACCGACACCGCAGGCATCGTGTTCATTGGCGGGATCGTATAAACCTTGGGCAATCATGAAGGGCTCTCCACAGCTTATTTCAGGGGTTGAAGGCCGAGAATAGTGCAATGCAGCAGAGGCATCAAGCAGAACAATTAGGGTCGGAGTCAAATTAATGGATGACTTACCGCTCGATGCTTTAATTGGGGACAGACTCAATCGCCATTCAAAAGCCCATAGCCGGGCGATATTTATTCGTATGGATGAGGCCGGAAAGGCAGAAGATTGCGAACAGCTCAGTCCGGTATGGGCAGGTGAAGCCCATGCCAGGCAGGCGCGGCCTTGCACCGCGCCGGAGGGATCAAGCCGCGTCGGCTTGCGGCTTCTTGAAGGGGCGGCCGCGCTTGGCCGGCAGGATGCGGCGCTGCGTCTTGCGTTCCAGCTCGCGCTTGAAGGCTTCGGTGCCGAGCGGCTGGCCTTTCTGGACGGAAGCGGCGATCAGCGCCAGCTCGTCGGCGCCGATGCCCTGCTGGACCAGGTCGGTATAGGCGGCTTCGCGCTGGAACGGCGTGTTGCCCAGTTCCCAGAACAAGGCGTGGTCGGTGATGACCGGATCGGGACGCAGGCCGGCGTGGTGGGCGTAGCTCGACCAGGCGTAATCCTTCGGATCGGCCGCCTGCCCCGCCTGCGTCGGCGCCAGCTCGATGAAGCGGCTGCACATCAGAAAATGTTTGTCGGTATCGACCACCGCCGTGCGGAAGCGTCCTTCGAACAGCCCGCCCGAGCGGCCATATTTTGCGTTGTACCAGGGAACGTAGAAACGGCCGAGCTTTTGCATCATCGCCGCCAGGCTGTCCTCATCGGGCGGGGTTGCCAGCAGGTGCAGGTGGGTCGGCAGCAAGGCATAGGCGTGGATCGCCACCTTGTAGAACCGGGACGCCTCCTTCAGCCAGCCGAGGAAACGGGCGTAGTCTTCGTCGTCGCGGAACACCAGTTGCGGGTCGTTGGCACGCTGCAGGATGTGGTGCGGCTGCTTGGGGAGGATGAGGCGGGGTTGGCGGGCCATCGGAGGGTAGACAAGCGGTTTGGATGGCGTATTTTAACGCCCCACCCCTACTCTGTCCCTGATTTTACAAGCACGTCGAAAAATTCGCTTCGACTCTGTCCCGATTTCGTAGGGTGGGCACCTGTGCCCACGCGGTCTCGCCGTATGCGGGCCAGAAAAGCTTATCGACACCGGAACCGTAGTACCGCGTGGACACAGGTGTCCACCCTACAACTGTCCCGATTTCGTAGGGTGGGCTCTCGAGCCCACGCGGTCTCACCCTATGCAGGTCAGAACAGCGTTTCGACAACGGAGCCGGTACCGCGTGGGTTCAAGAACCCACCCTACAAAGCCGGTTACGTTGCCGCCAGGGGAAAAAGTCAGGCCAGCGTGAAGCCCGCCGACAGGCTATACCCTTCGCCATACGCGCTGCGCAGCGGCAGATCCTGCCCCAAGGCCGTGCGTGCCTTCTTGCGCAGACGGTACACCAGCATGTCGACGCGGCGGCTGGCATCGGGATCGTCTCCTCCCATGCCGGCGACGATGGTCGCGCGCGGCACCGGGCGGGTGTTGATGGTCAGCAGGTGCAGGAAGTTAAATTCCTTTTCGGTCAGATCGATCACCTTGCCGCCGAGCTCGAGCTGGCGGGCGCTGACGCGCAGCGTCCACTTGCTCGGCAGCGGCGCCGGTTCGCTCGGACGCACGCGCCGGCCCAGGGCCTCGATGTGGGCGGCCAGTTCGGGGAACTTGATCGGCTTGGTCAGGTAATGGTCGGCGCCCAGCTGCAGGCCGAGGATGCGGTTGTCGAAGGCGACGCGTCCGGTCAGCACCAGCAGGCCGATTTCGGGGTACAGCTGGCGCATGCGCGGAATCACGGTGAAACCGTCTTCGTCGGGCAAGCCCAGGTCCAGCACCACCACGGCGGCCGGGGTACGCGTGAGCGCCGCCCACATTTCGCTGGCGGAGGTGGCGACGGTGACTTCATGGTCGAGTTCGCGCAGGAACTCGGCCATGTCGCCGGCATAGTCGCCGTTATCTTCAACAATCAATATCTGCGTCATGGGTGGGCCACGTTCTTTGTTTTACTTGTGCCTGTCGTGCCGGCAGGGGCCGTTCCCGGAAGGTGTGGGGGATTATCACTGCTGGGTTCAAGCTGCGCAAGCGCTTTGCCCGCCCCCGCCACCGGCAGCCAGATGCGGAACTCCGCGCCGCCGCCGGGGGGCGTCACCAGATTGATCAGTCCACCGTGGTGCTCGACGATGGAACGCGCCATGTACAACCCCAGGCCACTGCCCGGCAATCCTGCGGCATTGCGGCCGCGGTAGAACTTGTCGAAGATGCGCACCTGCTCGTCGTCCGGCACACCGGGACCATGGTCGCGCACCGCCAGTTCGATGCCGCTGGCGGCCAGCCGGCCGCGCAGGACGAGGGCGGTGTTGGCGGGCGAAAAGGCAATCGCGTTGTCGACCAGGATCTTCAGGGCCAGGCGCATGCCGTCCGGCTCGCAGCGCAACGCGGCCGGCAGTTCGCCGGTCTCGACGCTGGCGAGGCGCCCGGCGGCACGCACCTGGGCCGCCGCTTCGTCGAGCAGCACGCGCGGCGCAAGCGAACTCGCCTTGCGCTCGCCGCCGATCTCGGCCATGCGTTCCGGCGACAGGTAGTCGTCGAGCATGGCGATCAGGCGGTCGGTC
>DOUW01000527.1 GCA_003520365.1 Massilia sp. | reverse complement strand
GCTGGCGCTGGGCGACACCGTCTTCGGCGGCGCGCCCGACAAGCACCCCGGCGTACGCTGGCTGCTGCACGCGCTGCCCGGGCGCCGCCCGGACGCCGACACCCATGAGCCCGACACCGCCTGGGCCTTCCCGGACGGCGGCTATTTCCTGTTCGGCTCGCACTTCGGCGCGCCCGACGAGATCAAGGGCATGCTCGATTGCGGTCCGCTCGGCTACCTCGGGATCGCCGCCCACGGCCATGCCGACGCGCTGTCGATGACGCTGTCGGTGGCGGGCGAGGAAGTGCTGGTCGATCCCGGTACCTACTCCTACTGGCAGGACCAGAAGTGGCGCGACTACTTCCGCGGCACCTCGGCCCACAATACGGTGCGCATCGACGGGCGCGACCAGTCGGTCTCGGGCGGGCGCTTCATCTGGCTGCGCAAGGCGCGCGCCAGCATCGAGCGCATGCCGACGTCCCCCCACGAATTCGATTTCCGCGGCTCGCACGACGGCTATGCCCGCCTGTCCGACCCGGTGCGCCACGTGCGCAGCGTGCGCTTCGACGCCGCCAGCTCCACGCTCACGGTGCGCGACGAGGTCGCCGGCAAGAAGCCGCATCCGCTGGAACTGTTCTGGCATTTTGCGCCGGAACTGAACGTGCGCCTGACCAGCACCGGCCTGCACGTGCGCGGCAAGCGCTTCGCCCTGCAGATGCAGGCCAGCGGCGCCGACCTCAAGCTCGAGCTGGTGCGCGGCGCCGAAAATCCGCCGCTGGGCTGGTATTCGCGCTGCTACGAATCGAAGCAGCCATGCGACGTATTGCGTATCACGACCGTATCGTCCGCCGTTCCAGTCGAATGCAGGTTTACAATAACGTTTTTCTAACTAGTTTCAATAATTACTACAGTGCAGGATAGTCCAAACATGCTCATTTACCTGGTCGCGGGCGCAAGGCCCAATTTCATGAAGATCGCCCCGATCGTGCGTGCACTGCAGGCGCAGGACAAGCTGACGTTCAAGATCATCCACACCGGACAGCATTACGACCGCGAGATGAACGACGTGTTCTTCGAAGAACTCGGCATTCCCCAGCCGGACGTGTTCATGGCGGCCGGCGGCGGCAGCCATGCCCAGCAGACCGCGAAGATCATGGTCGGCTTCGAGGAACTGTGCGTGGCCGAGCGTCCGGCGGCCGTGCTGGTGGTCGGCGACGTCAATTCCACACTGGCCTGCTCGATCGTCGCCAAGAAACTCAATATCCCGGTGGCCCACGTCGAGGCCGGCCTGCGCAGCGGCGACATGTCCATGCCGGAAGAAATCAACCGCCTGGTCACCGACAGCATTTCGGACTGGTTCTTCGCCACCGAGCCGGCGGCGGTCGAGCACCTGCGCCGCGAGGGCAAGCCGGATTCGGCGGTACACTACGTCGGCCACGTGATGGTCGACAACGTGCTCTACCAGGCGGACAAACTGACCCGCGCCGACACCTCCGGCTTCGAAACCGCCGCCTTCAAGGCGCGCGTCCAGGAAAACGGCGGCCGTTACGGCGTGGTCACCATGCACCGTCCGAGCAACGTCGACGAGCCGGAAACCTTTGCCCGCATTGCCGGCGCGCTGAAGGAGATCGCGGACGAATTGCCGCTGATCTTCCCGGTGCACCCGCGCACCCGCGCCAACATCGAGAAGTTCGGCATCGACCTGGGCCCGAACGTCACCCTGGCCGGCCCGCAGGCCTACATGGCCTTCCTCAACCTGTGGAAGGACGCGGCCGTGGTGCTGACCGATTCCGGCGGCCTGCAGGAAGAAACGACGGCGCTGGGCGTGCCCTGCGTGACCATCCGCGAGAACACCGAGCGTCCGGTCACGGTGGAAGAGGGTTCGAACGTGCTGGCCGGCACCGATCCGCACAAGATCCTGCAGGAAGCGCGCAAGGTGCTGCGCGGCGAAGGCAAGCAGGGCCGCCGTCCGCAGCTGTGGGACGGCAAGGCGGCGGAACGCATCGTCGCGATCCTCGCCCGCGAACTCGACAAACCCGGCGAACGCGGCGCACTTGGATAAATTCCGATGAACGCTGCCATCACCATGATGGGCTGCAGGATCGACAACCTGTCGATGGAGGAAACCCTCGTTCGCATCGAGGAATTCATCCGCTCCGGCAAGCCCCATCAGCACGTGGTGGTCAACGTCGACAAGCTGGTCAAGGCCAGCCGCGACCCCGAGCTGCGCCGCATCGTCAACAGTTGCGCCCTGGTCAACGCCGACGGCATGCCGGTGGTGTGGGCCTCGCGCCTGCTGGGCAAGCCCCTGAAGGAGCGGGTGGCCGGCATCGATTTGTTCGAGGCCCTGATGCGCCGCGCCGGCGAGAAGGGCTGGCGCGTGTTCCTGCTGGGCGCGCGCGCGGACGTGGTGGCGCTTGTCGCCGACACCTACAGCCGGCGCTATCCGCAGCTGGCGATCGCCGGCTGGCGCGACGGCTACTGGAAGGCCGGCGAGGAAGCCGAGGTCGCCGAGCAGGTGCGCGCCAGCGGCGCCGACCTGCTGTTCGTGGCGATCAGCTCGCCGAAGAAGGAACAATTCCTCGGCCGCTGGCAGGCCGACATGCGGATTCCGTTCGCCATGGGGGTCGGCGGCACCTTCGACGTCGCGATCGGCCGCGTGAAGCGCGCGCCGCGCTGGATGCAGCGCGCGGGCCTGGAATGGTTCTACCGCTTCCTGCAGGAGCCGCGCCGCATGTTCCGGCGCTACTTCATCGACGACATGGCTTTCATCTGGCTGTTCATCAAGGAAGCGGCGGGACGCAAAGTTTAGGTTCTCCCGGAACCAAAAACATAGGGAAGTGCGGCCATAGAATGCCGCGAAAGACACGAGGGGGGACGGCGCTGCGCCGTCCTTGGAGCGCCGAGACAGGCGCGCATCAACAGTAAAGAGAGTAACGACAATGAAGATTCTGGTTACGGGCGGCGTGGGCTATATCGGTTCCCACACCGTCGTCGAGTTGCAAAATGCCGGGTACGACGTGGTCGTGGTCGACAATCTCTCGAATGCCCAGCGTTCCGTGCAGGAGCGCGTGCAGACAATCACCGGCAAGCCGTTCGAGCTGATCGAAGCCGACATCCGCGACCGCGCGGCCATGGAAGCGGCGTTTGCCAAGCACAAGGTGGACGCCGTCGTCCACTTCGCCGGCCTGAAAGCGGTCGGCGAATCGGTGGCCCAGCCGCTGCGCTACTACGACAACAACGTCTCCGGCAGCGTGGTGCTGTTCGAGACCATGGCCAAGTTCGGGGTCAAGACGCTGGTGTTCTCCTCGTCGGCGACCGTCTACGGCGATCCGGCCTCGGTGCCGATCCTGGAGGACTTCCCGCTGTCGGCGACCAATCCCTATGGCCGCAGCAAGCTGATGATCGAGGACATCCTGCGCGACCTGTTCAAGGCCGAGCCGGACTGGCGCATCGCACTGCTGCGCTACTTCAATCCGGTCGGCGCCCATGAAAGCGGCCTGATCGGCGAAGAACCTTCGGGCATTCCGAACAACCTGGTGCCCTACATCGCCCAGGTCGCCACCGGCCAGCGCGAGAAGCTGTCGGTGTTCGGCGGCGACTACCCGACCCCGGACGGCACCGGGATGCGCGACTACATCCACGTGGTCGACCTGTCGATCGGCCACGTCAAGACCCTGGAAAAGCTGGCGCAGGGGCCGGGTCTCCTGACCTACAACCTCGGCACCGGCCGCGGCAACAGCGTGCTGGAAATGGTGCGTGCCTTCGAGCAGGCCAGCGGCCGCGCTATCCCTTACCAGATCGTGGACCGCCGTCCGGGCGACATCGCCAAGTGCTATGCCGACCCGGCGCGTGCGCGCGAGGAACTGGGCTGGGTTGCCACGCGCGACGTCGCCCAGATGTGCGCCGACACTTGGCGCTACCAGAATTCCAATCATTAACGTAAACGTAACAGGGCCTTGAGAAACCGTAGCGAGCGGAAGGGCTGTTGGCCGAGAAGCGCAGTCGTACGAACATGTACGACGAGCATCGCAGGCCGACAGACCGACGCGCAGTAGGTTTATCAAGACCCCCACCAAAGGACGGTTCAATGAAAGCTATGATTCTCGCGGCAGGCAAGGGCACGCGCGTTCGCCCGCTCACGTACGACCTTCCGAAACCGATGATTCCACTTCTCGGCAAACCAGTGATGGCTTACCTGGTCGAACACCTGAAGAAGCACGGGATCACGGAAATCATGGTCAACGTCAGCTGGCTGCACGAAAAGATCGAAGAGTATTTCGGCGAGGGCGAGCAGTTCGGCGTCCAGATCGGCTATTCCTTCGAGGGTTACCTGCGCGACGACGGCACCGTCGTGCCCGAGCCGATCGGTTCGGCCGGCGGCATGAAGAAGATCCAGGAATTCGGCGGCTTTTTCGACGACACCACGATCGTGCTGTGCGGCGATGCCCTGATCGACCTCGACCTGAAGGCCGCGCTGCTGGAGCACCGCAGGAAGGGCGCGATGGCGTCGGTCATCACCAAGGAAGTCCCGTGGGACAAGGTCTCGTCGTATGGCGTGGTCGTGACCGACGAGGAAGGCCGCATCAAGCAGTTCCAGGAAAAGCCGAGCCAGGAAGAGGCGCTGTCGAACTACATCAGCACCGGCATCTACATCTTCGAGCCGGAAGTGATCGACCTGATTCCGGCCGGCGTGCCGTTCGACATCGGCTCCGAGCTGTTCCCGCTGCTGGCCGAGCGCGGCCTGCCGTTCTACGCCCAGCGCCGCCCGTTCAACTGGCTCGACATCGGCACCATGTCCGACTACTGGGAAGTGCTGCAGACCGTGCTCACGGGCGAGGTCAACCACATGGACGTGCCGGGCACCCAGATCGAGCCGGGCCTGTGGGTCGGACTGAACACCAGCATCGACTGGAGCGGCGGCACCAGGATCGAAGGACCGGTGTACATCGGCTCCGGTGTGCGCATCGAGGCCGGCGCCCATATCGTCGGACCGACCTGGATCGGACACGGCAGCCACATCTGCGAAGGCGCGGAAATCGTACGCAGTGTGTTGTTTGAATATACTCGTGTGTTGCATGATGTAACATTGCACGAAATGATAGTTTTCAAGGAATACAGTGTCGACCGCGCAGGCGAGATGAAGCATGCCTCCGAATACAGTTCCGAAGAATGGCTGAATGCACGCGACCGCCGCCGCAGCAGCCGCAAGGAAGTCGCAAGTCAGAAAAGTAATAACCTAGAGAAAGCGAACGCATGAAGATTTACCCAGTGATCCTCTCCGGCGGTGCCGGTCCCCGCCTGTGGCCACTCTCGCGCGCGGTGCTGCCCAAGCAGCTGCTGCCGCTGGTGGCCGACAAGACCATGCTGCAGGAAACCGCGCTGCGTGTTTCCGGCCTGCCTGGCCTGATGGCGCCGCTCGTCGTCTGCGGCAACGACCACCGCTTCATGGTGGCCGAGCAGCTGCGCGCGGCCGGCATCACGCCGCTGGGGATCCTGCTCGAGCCGGTCGGGCGCAACACCGCGCCGGCCGTCGCCGCAGCGGCGCACTTCCTGAAGTCCGTCGATCCGGAAGCGGTCATGCTGGTGCTGCCGGCCGACCACGTGATCGAGAACCGCGAAGCCTTCAAGGACGCGGTGCTGCGTGCCGCCGAGATGGTGAAGGGCGGCGGCCTGGCCACCTTCGGCATCGTGCCGAAGTCGCCGGAGACCGGCTACGGCTACATCCGGCGCGGCGCCGCGCTGGCGGGGTGCGACGATTGCTACCAGGTCGAGCGCTTCGTCGAGAAGCCGGACCTGGCCACCGCCCAGGCCTTCCTCGCCGACGGCGGTTACTACTGGAACAGCGGCATGTTCATGTTCGCCGCCGAGCGCTATCTTTCGGAGCTGGGCAGGTTTGCTCCGGAAATCGCCGACGCCGCCGACAAGGCGGTCCACACCGGCTACCGCGACCTCGACTTCTGCCGCCTCGACGAAACGGCCTTCGCGGCCTGCCCGTCGGACTCGATCGACTACGCGGTCATGGAGCATACCCGTGACGCGGTGGTGGTGCCGGCCGACATCGGCTGGAGCGATGTCGGTTCCTGGTCGGCGTTGTGGGAAGTGCAGCAGCACGACGAGAACGGCAATGCCCAGCGCGGCGACGTCTACCTCGACGGCGTCAAGAATTCGCTGGTGCGCGCCGAGAGCCGCATCGTCGCCGTGGTCGGCGTCGAGGACATCGTCGTCGTCGAGACCCAGGACGCGGTGCTGGTCGCGCACAAGGACCAGGTCCAGCGCGTCAAGCAGGTGGTCGACCACCTGAAGTCGAAGGAGCGCACCGAGCACCTGCACCATACCCGCGTCTACCGCCCCTGGGGCCACTACGAGGGCATCGACGCGGGCGACCGCTTCCAGGTCAAGCGCATCACGGTCAAGCCGGGCGAGAAGCTGTCGCTGCAGATGCACCACCACCGTGCCGAGCACTGGGTGGTCGTCTCGGGCACCGCGCGCGTCACCTGCGGCGACAAGGTCAGCCTGCTGTCGGAAAACGAATCGACCTACATCCCGATCGGCATGAACCACCGCCTGGAAAACCCGGGCAAGCTGCCGCTGCACATCATCGAAGTGCAGTCGGGCAGCTACCTCGGCGAGGACGACATCGTCCGCTTCGAGGACATCTACAAGCGTTCGTAAGCACGCGCAATCGCTGGAATGGAGACGGGCCGCGAGGCCCGTTTTTTTGCGACTGCGGCGGGGCTGCTTTTCGTAGGGTGGGTTCTTAAACCCACGCGGTGCAACCGAGCTGTAGTCGTGGCGTGCCGGGTGTCGTTAACCGTGGCTCGACGCGATATCGGTGCCCCGCGAAATTGTGCGAGGCGCCGCCGCCGTACCGCGTGGGTTCAAGGACCCACCCTACAAAACCCCGTCATCGTTCAGCGCAACATCCTTAAGTCAACAGTGTGAGACCCTCCACCGGCCAGGCATACAATGACCCGGTCAGTGAACCCCGTCAGGAGGTGATCATGAAGACGCTCCTTGCAGCCGGCGCGCTGGCGCTGGCCCTTGCCGTTCCACAGGCGTCGGCGCAAACCGGCGACCCGCCCCTGGATCCCGTACTCGAAGGCCAGCTCGAGCGCTGGCTCGGCGCCGGCGACCAGGTCTTCGCCAATCTGTATACCCGCCAGGCGGGCGACACCTCGCTCGACTTCCACGCAGCCGTCGACGAGCGCGGGCCAACCTTCACGCTGATGCGCGTCAGCGACCCCGCGGGAAACAGCTACCTGATCGGCGGCTACAACCCGCAGGATTGGGAATTCGACAGCGGCTGGAACCTGACCCCGCGCGACTTCCAGCGCACCGCCTTCCTGTTCAACTACACGGTGCCCGCCGTCTACCGCCAGGTGCTGACCGGCTTCGAGCTGCCCAGCCAGGGCTCGTTCCAGACCTATAACGCGCCGAACCAGGGACCCTCGTTCGGCNNCCCCCCCCCGGCCCCGACCTGTTCGTCAACGACCGGCTCGACACGACCCTGTCCTGGCGCTTAAGCTACGGCGACCCTGCCGGCGAGGGGCGCAGCATCATCGACGAGAGCGTCGGCGGGCAGCTGTTCAGCATCGATGCGATGGAACTGTATGCGGTGTCGCCGATTCCCGAACCCGCGCACGCGGCCATGCTGGCGGCGGGGCTGGGGCTGGTCGTGCTGGTGCATCGGCGGGGGCTGCGCCGTGGGCGCCCACCACGGCTCGGGCGCGCCTGACGGCCGGTC
>DOUW01000129.1 GCA_003520365.1 Massilia sp. | reverse complement strand
TGACGCTGGACAGGCGGCCGTCGCCGCCGACGGTGGCCACGTCGGTGCCGCGCGCGACCGCGGCGCCGCCCGGTGCATGCAGGGTCCAGGAGAAGCGCAGCACGTCGTGGTGGCCGTCGGCCTGGCCGGCCAGCTCGAAGCGGTGGCCGGGGAAGTGCTGCTGCGCGGCGCCGATCAGGGCGTCGATGCCGTCGTGGCCGGCGCCTGCCATCAGCGGGTCGAGATAGCTGGCGTCGAGCGTGAACAGGCGCGCGACCAGGGCGCGGCGTTCGGATGCGTTGCGTTCGTTCCAGGCTGCCAGGTACTGGCGGGCGAGCGAGTCTGCGCGGTCCATGATGTTCTCCGTTTCGTCGTTGAGGATGACGGAACCCATTCTCCGCAGTCGCGCGTGGACCGGCGATTACCTGCCAGGTAATGAAGGCGCCCGGCGCCAACCGGTCCTCCCGGGCGGGCACGGCGGCAGGGGTGCGGCGCCCCGGCGAAAATCGTACAATAATGGTAATCCTGCAATGCAAGCGATAATGCAAGCAATAATGCAAGTAACAACGCAAGCAACAACGCAGCCGACCCAGCCGAACCAGCCGATCC
The DNA here is from genome assembly GCA_003520365.1 of Massilia sp. Taxonomy (GTDB): domain Bacteria; phylum Pseudomonadota; class Gammaproteobacteria; order Burkholderiales; family Burkholderiaceae_D; genus Telluria; species Telluria haematophila. Next base: position 2,185 of record DOUW01000129.1, on the reverse strand, counting down.
GCCAGACCTTCGAAAGCCACATGTCCACCAAGACCGCAGCCAAGGCCGACCCGGCCTATGAAGTGAAGAAGTCTCCGATCCACGGCAACGGCGTCTTCGCCCGCCGCCACATCGAACCTGGCGAACGCATCATCGAATACCGGGGCGAGCGCATCGGCTGGGACGAAGCGACCGAGCGCGCCGCCAAGGCCGGCGGCCCGATCAACCATACCTTCTATTTCACCCTGAACGACGGCCGCGTGATCGACGGCGGCCGCCGCGGCAACGACGCGCGCTGGATCAACCATGCCTGCACGCCGAACTGCGAAGCCTACGAGGACGACGGGCGCGTCTACATCCACGCGCTGCAGCCGATCGAGCCGGGCGAGGAGCTGAACTACAATTACGCCCTCATCTACGACGAGCGCCACACGCCGGCGCTGAAAAAACTGTTCGCCTGCCGTTGCGGCACCCCCGGATGCACCGGGACCATGCTCGCACCGAAGCGGCGCCAGAAGAAAAAGGCTTGAAGCCAAGGAACCAAGCACACACCATGAAGCCCATCGTCCGCAGTCTGCTCGAAACCGATCTCTATAAATTCACGATGTGGCAGGCCCTGCTGCACCGGCACCCGAACGCGCACGGCGAATACGAATTCCGCTGCCGGAACGAGCCGGCCTATCCGCTGGCCGAGCTGAAGGAAGAGGTCGAGCGCGAACTCGACCACCTGTGCGAAATGCTGTTCACCGAAGAAGAGGTCGAGTACCTGCGCGGCCTGCGCTTCATCAAGAGCGACTTCGCCGACTTCCTGACGGTGTTCCGCTTCCAGCGCAAGTTCATCACCGTCGAAACCGACGGCCCGCACCTGCGCATCCGCGCCGTCGGTCCGGTCGTGCACGTGATGGGCTTCGAGATCTACGTGCTCTACATCGTCAACGAGCTGTATTTCCGCCGCTTCGACCAGGAGGCCGCGCTTACCGAAGCAAGGAAGCGCCTGGCCGAGAAGATCGAGCAGCTGCGTGCCTTCGACCGCGAGCCGAAGCTGGCCAGCTCGTTCTCCTTCTTCGACTTCGGCGTGCGCCGCCGCTTCTCGGGCGACTGGCAGGACGAAGTGGTGTCGACGCTGGCGCGCGAGCTGCCGCAGTTCTTCAAGGGCACCTCGAACGTCCACCTGGCGCGCAAGTACAACCTGGTGCCGATCGGGACCATGGCGCACGAATACATGCAAGCCTTCCAGTCCTTCGGCGTGCGCTTGCGCGACTTCCAGAAGGCGGCGCTGGAAGACTGGGTGCAGGAATACCGCGGCGACCTGGGCACGGCGCTGACCGACGTGGTCGGCATGGACGCCTTCCTGAACGACTTCGACCTGTACTTCGCCAAGCTGTTCGACGGCCTGCGCCACGATTCGGGCGACCCCTTCGAGTGGGGCGAAAAGGCGCTGGCGCACTACGCCAAGCTGCGCATCGACGCGCGCACCAAGCGCCTGGTGTTTTCCGACGCGCTGACGGTGCCGAAGGCGCTGGCCCTGTACCGCCACTTCGCCGACCGCGTCATGCTCGGCTTCGGCATCGGCACCCAGCTCACCAACGATACGCCTTATAAAGCCCTGAACATCGTGATGAAGCTGGTGCGCTGCAACGGCCAGCCGGTCGCCAAGCTGTCCGACACGCCGGGCAAGTCGCAGTGCACCGACGAGACCTTCCTGGCCTACCTGCGCCAGGTGTTCAACCATCCCGAGCAGAAGGCCGGGCAGTCCTGAGGGTTCAGGCGGCGCGCGCGGGCGGGTCCAGCAGCAGGTCGGACAGGCCGGCGCGCACCACCTCGGCGGCGTATCGTGGGCACAGGGCGCGATGAGAGTCTGCTACATTCTCCATCGTCAGCCACGATCAGGAATACGACCAGGAGCGGCCACCATGCACATCCAGCGTATCGACTTCGACGAGGTCTTCGACGCCGACCCCGGCCGCGGCGACTTCAGCTTCCGCAACCGGGCCGGCGTGCGCTACGGCGTCAGGCTCAGGCGCGGCGTGGTACCGCCCAGCGGCGCGTCCTGGCTGATCGCCTTCGCCAGACCCGACGACTGGTCCAGCGTGCTGGGCTGGGCCGCGCCTGGCGAAGCGGTCACGCTCCGGGAGGGCACCTTGCTGGCCCTGTTCTCGGGTGCGGCCACGCTGGCATGGTTCACGCCTTTCCTCGTCTTCGGGAC
>DOUW01000149.1 GCA_003520365.1 Massilia sp. | reverse complement strand
AAACAAGGTGTCCGGCATGATTGCCGCCGCGCCTGCCCTCGACCGTGATGCGCGCGTCGTTCAGGGTCAGCGCGAAGACGCCGTCGCCCCGGCTCGCCGCCAGCGCCGCGCCCAGTGCGATGGTCGCGTGGCCGCAGAACGGCACCTCGGCTTCGGGCGAAAAATAACGCACCCGGTAGCCGTCCTCCCCGCCCTCCTCCAGCGGCGCGGCAAAGGCGGTCTCGGAATAGCCGATCTCGTGCGCAATGCGCTGCATCTCGGCCGCGGACGGAAGGGCGGCGCCGATCCAGACGCCGGCCGGGTTGCCGCCTTCGCTGCCGTCGGAAAAAGCGGCGATGCGCTGCACGCCGGCGGCCGAGGGATGGCCGGTATTGACACGATATTCCAATTGCATGTTTCCTTTTGAAAATTCATTACTCATATGACCACGCCGCCGCAGCGCCGGCGCGTACCCTGCCTGGGCTCACGGGTAGCGGACCGGGCGGCCCGGCGTCTCGGGCAGCGGAATGAACTCGGTCTCGCCCGGCACCTGCGGAAAGGCGCCGTTGCGCCAGTCCTGGCGTGCCTGCTCGATGCGGTCTTCCGAACTGGCGACGAAGTTCCAGGACAGGTAGCGCGGACCGTCCATCGGTTCGCCGCCGAGCAGCATGGCGCGGGTCGGCCCGGGGCCGGGCGCGGACAGGATCACCTCGGTCTTCGGCTTGAGCACGACCAGTTGCCCGGCCTCGAACACGCCGTCGCGGCCCAGGTCGAGCTGCCCTTCGACGATGTACAGCGCCTGCTCGTGGTATTCCGCCGGCATCGCGATGCGCGCGCCGGCCTGCAGGTGCAGGTCGACGTAGAACATGTCCGAATGGGTGGGCACCGGCGCCTTCTTGCCCCAGTAGCTGCCGGCCACCACGCGCGCGCTGACGCCGCCATCCTCGATGAAGGGCAAGTCCTCCGCGTCGATGTGGGCGAAGCCAGGATCGCTTTCCTCGCTTGCGCGCGGCAGGGCCACCCAGCATTGCAGGCCGAACAGGTCGGAACCCTGGCTGCGGCGTTCGCTGGCGGTGCGCTCGGAATGGACGATGCCGCGCCCGGCCGTCATCCAGTTGACTTCGCCCGGCTTGATCGGCTGCACGCTGCCCAGGCTGTCGCGGTGCAGGATCTCGCCGCTGAACAGGTAAGTGACGGTGGCCAGGCAGACGTGCGGGTGCGGCCGCACATCCAGGCCCTGGCCGGGCTGGAACACGTGCGGGCCCATCTGGTCGAGGAAGACGAAGGGTCCGACCATGCGGCGCTGGCGGCTGGGCAGCGCGCGCCGCACCTTGAAGCCGTCGCCGAGGTCGTGCGTGGGCGGCACGACGACAATCTCGATGTCGTGCATGCCGTTGTCGTGATCGATGGTATCCAAGCTGGTCTCCCTGGGCTGGCCGGCACGCGGCCGGCGGGTGAATGTGGGTCCGCCGCCACGACGACGTGCACATCGCGCGGTAAGCAAGACAGTCTACGTGGCCCCGCGTTCTTGTGCAAATGTTCACATATTTATTGCTGAGGAGCAGCGTCCCTTCGGTTATAATGCCGGCACCCATTGGGGAGTAGCCTGCTTCCTTCCAGGAAGTTCCCGTATCAACATACTCGGCCAGCAAACATCAGTCGCCGTGGTACGGGCAGCCGACGCCGCGTCCGGAGCCGTGTATCCGGACTGCGCATGCCGCTCGGTTGGCAAGACCTTTGGCAAGACCGCGTGCGTTGTCCGGGCCGCGCGGCTTGCCTTTGTGCTCGCCCGGCAACGAGACCCCGATGAATCTTGCAGCAACCGCCTCCCTCGCCTTCGCCATGTCCACCGATGCTTTCGCCGCCGCCGTCGGCAAGGGCGCCGCATTGCAACGTCCGCAGCTGCGCGAGGCCTTGCGTACCGGCCTGATCTTCGGCGTGATCGAGGGCCTTACGCCCCTGCTCGGTTGGGCGCTCGGCCAGGCCGCGGCGCCCTATGTGCAGGCCTGGGACCACTGGATCGCCTTCGTGCTGCTGGCCGCGCTCGGCCTGCGCATGATCCGCGAAGGCCTCAGCGCGCCGGATGCCGTGGAAGAGAACCCCTCGAGCCACTCCTTCCTGCGCCTGGCGGTCACCAGCGTCGCCACCAGCATCGACGCGCTGATCGTCGGCGCCGGCCTGGCCTTCGTGGATGCGGACATCCTGGTCGTCTCGGCCGCGATCGGCTTCGCCACCTTCCTCATGGTGACGCTCGGCGTGATGCTCGGCCGCGGCCTGGGCGCGCTGGCGGGCAAGCGCGCGGAGCTGGCCGGCGGCGTGGTCCTGATCGTCATCGGCAGCACCATCCTTTACCAGCATCTGAGCGCGGCCGCGGTCTGAGGCAGGCGGCGGCACCCGTGGAACCGCGGGCGTCATCCGCTTCACGCAGGCCTGCCTGGGCTGCGCCGCTTACCGGCGCGGTCCGTGCATGCCCCTTTTCGCGGGCCAAACCTTTCCTCAGGCGCACTCGCGCTTCATCGCCTCTTCCATCTCTTCCGGCGAAACGTCGCGGATGTGCTGGGCCAGCGACCAGCGGTGTCCGAAGGGATCGTCGAGCTGGCCATAGCGGTCGCCCCAGAACTGGTCGGCCAATTGCATGCGCACCGTGGCGCCGGCCGCCACCGCCTTTTCCCATAACGCATCGACGTTCGGCACCGACAGGTGGATCGTGACCGGCGAGCCTTTCAGGGCGAGCGGCCCGAAGGAACCATAGTCTGGGAATTCGTCGGCCAGGAATAGCGGCGAGTCGCCGATGCGCAGCATGGCGTGGCCGACTTTGCCGTCGGGCATGGGCATGGACATGACTTCCTCGGCCCCGAAGGCCTTTTTATAGAACTCGATGGCCTCGCGGCAGTTCGCACAGACCAGGTGCGGGGTGATGGTGTGCATGCCTTCTTCGACCGGCTTGACTTCCGAACTCATGGTGCTTTCCTTTCAGGATGGGTGACCACTGCGGTGGGTTCTGGTACTGCTCTATTGAGCCTAGCTGGGCCTTGAAGTTCGTGCAACCAGTCTCGATGTTGCGCTGCGCCAGAGGCGTCCTGCACCCTCATTCATCCAGCACGAACGACAGCTCGCGCGCCAGGAACTCGACCAGCGCCGCCACCCGTGGCGCCAGCGCGCCCTGCTTGTAGAACACCGCCCAGACCGGCTGCGACCACGGCAGCGCGGCATCCGCCAGCACCGGCACCAGGCGTCCAGCGGCGACGTCGGCGCGGGTCATGAAGTCCGACAGCGAGGCGATGCCGGCGCCGTTCAG
>DOUW01000152.1:8507-16739 GCA_003520365.1 Massilia sp. | reverse complement strand
CCTTGCAGCGCCCGGGGGGGGTGGCCGGGCTGTGGGGGGGGGGGGGGGCCCCCCCCCCCGCCGTGATCGCCGGCCACCTGCGTGCGAAGCCGGATGGCACGCGCTTGCCGGAAAGCTTCCTGCGCAGCAGCTGGGCCGACCTGCCGCCCCATGTGTACCGGCCGGACTGCCTGGTCGAAGCAGGCAAGTCCTGCGACGTCTACCAACTCGACGTCGATGCGGATGGCAAGCCGGAAATGCTGGTGACCGATCCGCTCAGCGGCTGGTCGATCGTTGCGCGGGAAAGCGCCGATGGGAAGTGGAGCGTCATCGCCATGGCCAGGATCGACAGCACCGGCTGCGGCGCCGCCAGCCCTGCCCCGGGCGGCGACGTCCCGCGTGCCGTGACGCCGGCGCTGGCGGACGTCGAATTCGCGGGGAAGCGCTTCAAGCTCGAACCGGTTATCGAACCCTATGCGCCTTGCCCCATGATGCTGGAAGGCGAGCCGCTCAGGCCCGCACCGCCGCCCGCCCCTTGGCCCGACTCCAGACCACCCGCAGCCCCAGCAGCACCGCCACGATGACCGCGAACAGCATCGGCTGCGCCAGGTTGTTCTTGGCCGCCTTCATCCACCAGAAGTGCAGCACGGCCAGCGGCGCGACCAGGTAGATCAGCCGGTGCAGCCATTGCCAGCGCTTGCCGCCCAGGCGCCGGATCATGCCGTTGGTGCTGGTCGCCGCCAGCGGAACGAGCATCAGGAAGGCGATGAAACCGACCAGGATGAAGGGACGCTTGGCCACGTCGCGCAGCATGCTGGCGACGTCGAAGAAATGGTCGAACCAGAAGAAGGCGATGAAGTGCAGCAATGCATAGAAAAAGGCGAACAGGCCGAGCATGCGCCGCAGTTTCAGCAGCCAGTTCCAGCCCGAGAGGCGCCGCAGCGGCGTCACGGCGAGGGTGATGCAGAGCAGGTAGAGCGCCCAGTCGCCGCTTTGGTGCGTGATGTAGGCGAGCGGATCGACCGGCACCCCTTGCACGACCTGCCAGGCGCCCCACAGGAAGGGCAGCAAGGCCGCGACGAACAGCGCGGCCTTGATCTGCGCGATCTGTCTTGCCGAAGGCCCCGCCGCCATCAGAAGAACCGCTTCAGGTCCATGCCCGCATACAGCGGCGCGACCTCGTTATAACCGTTGAACATCAGCGTATCGCGCTTGCGCTTGAAGAAGCCGTCTTCCCCGATGCGGCGCTCGGTGGCCTGCGACCAGCGCGGATGGTCGACGTTCGGGTTCACGTTCGAATAAAAGCCGTATTCGCGCGGCGCCGACACGTTCCAGGCCGTCTTCGGCTGGTCGCGCGTAAAACGGATGCGCACGATGGACTTGGGCGACTTGAAGCCGTATTTCCAGGGCACGACCACGCGCACCGGGGCGCCGTTCTGGTTCGGCAGCACCTGGCCGTACATGCCGACGGTGAGCAGCGCCAGCGGATGCATGGCTTCGTCGATGCGCAGGCCCTCGACATACGGCCAGTCGAGCACGCCGCTCCTCAAACCCGGCATCTGCGCGCGGTCGGCCAGGGTCGTGAATTCCACGTACTTCGCGTTGCCGGTCGGCTCGACGTGCTTGATGAGGTTGGACAGCGAATAGCCGACCCAGGGGATCACCATCGACCAGCCCTCGACGCAGCGCAGCCGGTAGATGCGTTCCTCGAGCGGCGCCAGTTTCAGCAGGCCGTCGATATCGAGGCGCATCGGCTTTTTCACCTCGCCTTCGATCGCCACCGTCCAGGGCCGCGGACGCAGGGTGTGGGCGTTCTCGGCCGGGTCGGACTTGTCGAGGCCGAATTCGTAGAAGTTGTTGTAGTTGGTGGCGTCGCGGAACGAGGTCTGCTTCTCGGTGGTCGAGAACGCCGCGTTGGTTTTCGCGGCCAGCTTCGCGCCGCTTGGTGCGCCCTGGGCGAACGCTTCGCGGTTGGCCATCTCCCACAGCGCGCTGCCGACAGCGGCGCCGGCGGCGATGCGGGCGATGAATTTGCGCCGCTCTTCGTACACCTCGCGCGGCGTGATTTCAGAGGCGAAGGGCCGGTCCAGGCCGTTCGGGTGTCGTTTGATCAGCATCGTGAACTCCGCGGGCAATTGAACTTGTACCTTACACCATTGCTCGTGGAACCGCCGGCCGCGTGGATGATCGGTGATGCGGTGGGGGTGTTTCGGCAAACAATCCCCAGGGGCGCCCACCCTACGCCCGAGAAGCGTGCGATTACAACTCGCCGTACGAATGCAGCCCCGACAGGAACATGTTCACGCCCAGGAAGGCAAAGGTCGTCACCAGGAGGCCCACCAGCGCCCACCAGGCCGCCATGCGGCCGCGCAGGCCGTTGATCAGGCGCAGGTGCAGCCAGGCCGCGTAGTTGAGCCAGACGATCAGGGCCCAGGTTTCCTTCGGGTCCCAGGACCAGTAGCCGCCCCAGGCCTCGGCCGCCCACAGCGCGCCGAGGATGGTCGCCACCGTGAAGAAGGCGAAGCCGACCGAGATCGCCTTGTACATGACGTCGTCCAGCACTTCCAGCGAAGGCAGGCGGTCGGCCAGGATGCCGTGGGATTTCAGCAGGTAGGCGGTGCCGACCATCGCGGCCAGGGCGAAGGTGCCGTAGCCGATGAAGTTGGCCGGCACGTGGATCTTCATCCACCAGCTCTGCAGCGCCGGCACCAGCGGCTGGATCGTGGCGGCGTCGCGCGAAACGGTGTACCAGAGCAGGAAGGCCACCGCGGCGCCGATGATCAGGAGGACGAAGGCGCCCAGTTGGCGGGTCGCGTAGCGTTCCTCGTAATACAGGTAGAACAGCGCCGTGATCATCGCGAACAGGATGAACACTTCGTACAGGTTCGACACCGGGATGTGGCCGACGTCCGGCCCGATCAGGTAGGACTCGAACCAGCGCACCATCATGCCGGTAAAGCCCAGCACCACGGCGGCCCAGCACAGGCGCGAGCCGATCGCCGCCCCCGAGTCCGAGCGCGCCAGCAGGCCGATCCAGTAGAACACGGTCGAGAACACGAACAGCGCGCTCATCCACAGGATGGCCGACTGGCTCGACAGCATGTACTTGAGGAAGAATTTCTGCTCGGCCGCCGCCAGCGAGCCGTCGTACAGCGACACGCCCCACAACGACAGCAGCGCGACGAGCGGAATCAGCCAGCGCACCGGCTTCCAGTGCCAGCCCAGCGCGGCGAAAGTCGGCGCCGACAGCAGCAGGATGGCGCGCTCGTAGCCGTCCATGAGATGGGCGTAGCGGTTCAGCGCGAACAGCGCAGCGGCCAGCAGGCCGGCGCCATACAGCCAGTCGATGCTGCTCAGGCGCCGGAAATAGCCGGGCGCTTCCTTGTAGGTAACCGACGAGGTCGGGCTTGGTCGGGATGCTTCCATCATGTTCTCCAGTGCCTTCAGCTTATAGAGTGCTGGCAAGCGCCAGCTTACGCCGATTGCGGCAGCTTGGCCGCCAGGTCAGCGAATTCTTTCTCGAAATCCAGCGTCTTGCGTTGCGTGCTCATCGCCATCAGCGCGTGCGCGCCCTCCCCATTTCCACGGACCCATACCCACAGGCGCCGTTCGCGGATGTAGAACATGGCAAAAATACCGGCGGTCAGCAGCACGCAGCCGAGGTAGACGATCTTCTTGCCGGGCGAACGCGTCACCTGCAGCACCGAGGCCTTGATCTCGTGGAACTCGTCGAGCTGCAGGTAGACCGGCGCGCCGTAGAAGAAGCTGTCGGACAAGGCGTTGGTCGCCAGCTGCAGGAAGCGGCCGTGCTTGTCGCTCGCTTCGATCGGCGCCTCGCCATCGCGCACGCGCGCGGCCTGCCACAGTTCCCACAATACGCCGTTGAGCATCTTGATGAAGACGCCGGCCGCCTTTTCCTGCTCGGCCGCCGGGATCTTTTCCAGGAACTGGGCGACGGCGACGAAGCCGCCCGGCGTGCCCTCGCCGGCGAAGATGCCCAGGGTGCGCTCGGCCGAGTCGCGCAGCTGGTCGCCGAAGCCGGGTTGCGATGCCTGGCCGGGCGCCAGCGCGCGCGCGGCGTAGCGCTCGGCGGCCAGGCGGCGCAGGGCCGGATCGGCCAGGGCGGCGCGCAGGCGCATCCATTCGCGCACGCCGTAGTTGTCGTCGGCCGGGATGCGCAGGAAGCGGAAGCTTTCGGCGGGGTTGTCGCGCACGCCGGCCAGGAAGACTTGCGCGCCTTCGAGCGTCACCGGCTGCATGTAGTTCAGGAATTCGCGCGCCTGGCCGGTCTGGTCGCGCAGCTTGTATTGCACGCTCGGGCCGACATTCTTGAGGTCCTTGTTGTCCGCGTTCTTGCCGGCCGAGCCGGAGGCCTTGCTGAGCGTCGCCGAGAACTGCTCGTTGAAGGACTTGCCCTTCTCCACCGCGCGCGGGTCGTTGCTGGAGGTGTTCTCGACGTTGAACGGGCGGAAGCCCGACCACTCGACGGCAAAGGCGCCGGCCGCGGTCTTCAGCTCGGTCGAGCCGTTCACCTCGCCGGCGATCTCGAAAGCGCTGGCGCTGGTGCCGCTCATCGGGAAGCCGGTCAATTTCAGCTTGCTGCCGCCGTCCTCGAAGCTCGACTGGTAGACCGCCACGCCCTTGTAGATCAGCGGTTTGTTGACCTCGATCGTCGCCGGGAAAGTCTTGCCCGCCTCGCGGTCGTGCACCACGATCTCGCTGGCGAAGAGTTTCGGCATGCCGGTCGAATAGAATTCGATGTTGAATTTTTTCAGCTCGATCGCGAACGGCAGGTCCTGCACCAGCACGCCGCTGGCCTGGGGCAGGATCGCGGTGCTGCCGGTCTGGCCTTCGGCCAGCATGGTGTTGCCGCGGTAGGTCGGATTCGACAGGCCGAGGCGGTGCTGGGCCGGGATCTGCGAGATCAGGCCGCTGCCGGCATACGGCGTCTTACCGAGGAACCATTGCTGGAAGCGGATGGGCAGGTCGGAGTCGAGCATGCCGCCCAGCAGGATGACGATGATCGCCGTGTGCGCGAAGATGTAGCCGAACTTGTTGCCGGCGCCCTTTTTCGCGGCGACCAGCACGCCGCTGTCCTTCTCGACGATCTTGACGGCGTAGCCGGCGTGGCGCAGGCGCTCGGCGCTCTGCACCGCCAGCGCCGAGCTGTTCAGCGGCGCGGTCCATTCGCTCTTGTGATGGAAATTGCGCAGCGATTCCTCGCGCACGTGGTCGCGCCAGCTGCGCATGTCGCGCAGCATCTTCGGCGTATTGCGCACGATGCACAGGCCGGTCGAGACGATCAGCACCAGCAGGATCGCCAGGAACCACCAGCTCGAATAGACGGTGAACAGGCTCAGCTTGCGGAAGATCTCGTACCAGAACGGGCCGAACTGGTTCACGTAGTTCGGCATCGCATCGCCCTGGCGCAGCACGGTGCCGATGATGGCGGCGATCGACAGGATCACCAGCAGGCTGATGGCGAAACGCATCGACGACACCAGCTCGACGGCCTCGGCCAGCGCGCGCCGGCGCGTCTTCAATTCAATTCCGGTGGTGCTCATTCTGGGACTTACTTTCTCATGCGGTCAGGTGCGCCGCGAGTGTACAGCAAAAAAGGGCGTCAACTCGCGTTGGCGCCCTTTCCTTTCGGTACGATACAAGAAGATCAGCGCAGGCCGGCGATGTAGTCGGCCACGGCCTGCATTTCGGCTTCCGACAGGCGCTGGGCCAGGGTGGTCATCTGCGGGCTGTTGGCGCGCGCGCCGCTCTTGAAGGCGGTCAGCTGGGTCATCGTGTAATCCTGGTGCTGGCCGGCCAGGCGCGGGTACTGGACCGGGATGCCGGAACCGGCGGCGCCATGGCAGCTGGCGCAGGCGGCCACGCCCTTGTCGGCGATGCCGCCGCGGTAGATCTTGCGGCCCAGCTCGACCGTGTCCTTGTTCTTGGCCGCGCCCGGCTTGACTTTCTGGGTCGACAGGTAAGCCGCGATGTTGCGCTTGTCTTCGTCGGTCAGCATCTTGGCATAGGTGCTCATGACCGGGTTGTTGCGCTGCGGTGTCGTGAAGTCGACCAGCTGCTTATGGGTGTAGGCTTCGAACTGCGCCGACAGTTTCGGGTTGGCGGCGATGGTCGAATTGCCGTTTGCGCCGTGGCAGGAGAGGCAGGCCGGCAGGCCGCGTGCGGTGTCGCCGCTGTCGTACAGGGTGGCGCCTTTGGCGGCATCGGGTTTCGCGGTACGCTGGGCTTCGGCGGCGACAGCGACGTTGCCGAGCGCCAGGGTTGCAACCAACAACGATTTCATCAACACCGCGCTAGCGGACGATACAGACACACGATTCATTCGAGCACCCTGAAAAAGTCGAAAACAGTTTTATTGGTACAGCGGCTTCACCGGCAAAAGCAATAGATAACCCCTTATTGTACAATAGGATTGTTTCCTCCACGCCTCATTTCGTTGCCTTTTTCACCTCTCTTCCATGTCCAAACTCTGGCAAGCCCGCTTCTTCACGACCGTCAACCAGCTGCGTGATCTCCCATCCACCCGGGTGCCCGAAATCGCCTTTGCCGGCCGCTCCAACGCGGGCAAATCGACGGCGATCAACATCCTGACGAACCAAAAAGGTCTCGCCTTCGCGTCGAAAACGCCGGGGCGCACCCAGCACATCAATTACTTCTCGATCGGCGGCGCCCACGTCGGGCAGCACCGCAAGGACCCGACCATCGTCGAGGAGATCCAGGCGCTGCTGGTCGACCTGCCGGGGTATGGCTATGCCGAGGTGTCGGGCACGGCCAAGCTGCACTGGCAAAAGCTGCTGGGCGACTACGTGCAGCGCCGCGAGCAGCTGGCCGCGCTGGTCCTGATCATGGATTCGCGCCGTCCGTTCACCGACCTGGACGTGCAGATGCTGGAATGGTTCGCCCCGACCGGCAAGCCGATCCACTGCATCCTGACCAAGGCCGACAAGCTGAACCAGAACGAAAAGACCAATGCACTGCGCCAGGCGCGGCAGGTCCTCGACAGCTATGTCGATGAGGACGGCGAAGGCTTCCCCTTCACCGTGCAGCTGTTCTCCGCGCTCAAGCGCATCGGCGTCGAGGAAGCGGACGCCAAGATCCTCGAACTGCTCGGCCTGACCGACGATGACGCCGGCGAACCCGATGCGAACGGGGCCCCCGACCACTCCTGAAAGAGAAAGCAAGATTACATGAGCTCGATCGTTACCGGACAATACCCGAACAGCCGCATGCGCCGCATGCGCCGCGACCCGTTCTCGCGCGCCCTGATGCGCGAGAACACCGTCACCGCCGCCGACCTGATTTACCCGGTCTTCATCCTCGACGGCGAGAACCAGCGCCAGCAAGTGGCCTCGATGCCGGGCGTCGAGCGCGTCTCGGTCGACCTGCTGCTGAAGGTGGCCGAAGAATGCGTGTCGCTCGGCATCCCGGTGCTGGCCCTGTTCCCGGTCATCGACGCGTCGCTGAAGACCTATGACGGCGTCGAAGCGACCAACCCGGACGGCCTGGTGCCGCGCGCCGTGCGCACCCTGAAGCAGCATTTCCCGCAACTGGGCATCCTGACCGACATCGCGCTCGACCCCTACACCACCCACGGCCAGGACGGCCTGCCGGACGAGAACGGCTACATCGTCAACGAAAAGACCATCGAGATGCTGACGCGCCAGGCGCTGACGCACGCCGAGGCCGGCGTCGACGTGGTCGCGCCGTCGGACATGATGGACGGGCGCATCGGCGTGATCCGCGCGGCGCTGGAAGAGCGCGGCTTCATCCACACCCGCATCATGGCCTACTCGGCGAAATATGCCTCGGCCTTCTACGGCCCCTTCCGCGATGCCGTCGGTTCGGCCGCCAACCTGGGCAAGGCCGACAAGAACACCTACCAGATGGACCNNCGCCGACATGGTGATGGTCAAGCCGGGCATGCCGTATCTCGACGTGGTGCGCCGCGTGAAGGACGAGTTCAAGGTGCCGACCTTTGCCTACCAGGTCAGCGGCGAATACGCGATGCTGAAGGCCGCCGCCCAGAACGGCTGGCTGGACCACGACAAGGTCATGATGGAATCGATGATGGCCTTCAAGCGCGCCGGCGCCGACGGCGTGCTGACCTATTTCGCGCTCGACGTGGCGCGCAAGCTGAAAGCGGGTGCGTAAGCGTTGGCTTCGCTTCAGCAATAGAAAAACCGTGCCGAGGCACGGTTTTTTTTCGCGGTTGACGTTGTAGGGTGGACACCT
>DOUW01000152.1:7884-8405 GCA_003520365.1 Massilia sp. | reverse complement strand
ACACAGGTGTCCACCCTACAAAACCGCTACTTAATAAGTCTCGACGCTCGCCGCCAGCAACTCCACCGGCTGGCTTGCCATGTGGTGATGCCCCATCAGCTCATGCAGCGACAGCACGCGCAGGCGCAGCGCGCCGTCGCCGGACTGCGGCTGATTGGTGCGCGCCCGTTGCAGCTTTTCGCCCAGCGGCAGCGCGAAACTCAGGGGGCCGGTGGCGCCGCGGTGGCCGAACATGACGATCGTCGCCAGGTAGAACGGGCTGCCGGTGTCGACCTGGGTCGGATCGTCGGGCCCGTTCAGGATCACCGCGAAGGGATCGCGGCACTGTTCCGGGAAGCTCAGCGTGACGTTCGCGACCATGGTCTGGCCGGCGGCCTTCACGTTCTCTAGCGTCCCCGCCGGCAGCTGCACCTGGGCGCTGGCCGCTTGCGGGCCGCGTACGGCGCGCGTCAACACCTTGCCCGGGTAGACGCGCCGCGCCGCCGAACGTGGCCCGCGCCTGCCGCCCGGCACCATCTCTT
>DOUW01000152.1:0-7586 GCA_003520365.1 Massilia sp. | reverse complement strand
CAGGCGACAGCATGTCGGCCATGAAGCCGCGCGTCTCCATGAAGTTGCAGTCGCGCGAGCCGACGCAGCGGTGCACGGAATTGTGCGGGCGCGCTTCCAGGATGCCGAAGCCGCCCGAGGTATGGTGGTTCGACGTCTTGGCGCTGGCGAAGGTGATGAAATCGGGCGCGGCCAGGGCCGCCTGGATCGTGCTCGCCGACACCGCGTCGCTGGCGGCCAGCGAGAAGCCGGGCCGCTCGCGCACCAGGCCGCGCGCGCCGGGCTGGTCGAAGAACATGGCGCCCGAGGGGTCGCGCAGGATATCGAACATCACGTCGGCGTCGAAGCGGATGCTGCGCGCCAACAGTTGCCCGTACTGGGAATTGCGGCTGAACACGCCGCCCGGCGAGGTCCAGTAACCCGCGTTCGCGATCGCCGAGGCCAGCCGCACTTCGAAGTCGGCGCCGTTGCCGACGAACGCGGCATGGTTTGGATCGAGCACGCCGTCGAACATGCCGTCGGGCAGGCTCGGCTCCGCGGTCCAGTCCCAGTAAGGCAGCGCGAACTGCGGATCGCCGCTCAGCTCGCGGCAGATCTGCTCGAACCAGCCGAGGTAGCCGCGGTGCCAGGGCAGGAACCACCAGTTGCCGTGCGGGCAATCGAGGGTGTGGACGATGGCCTGGCGATACCAGTTGCGCGGGTCTTCCGGCGGCAGCGCGAGCATGGCATTGACCGCCTTCGCATAGCTTTTGAGCATGCGCATGCCGATCTTCGAATGCGAGGAGGCGCGCCAGCGGCGGTAGCGCGGCTTGTGATGCTGGGGCTGCAGGTTCGGCTGCGCCAGCGCGGCGCCGAAGGGCAGGCTGCCGGCGGCGAGGCCGAATGCGGCGGATTTCAGGACTTGACGACGAATCGGACTGACAAGCTGGTCTGGCTTGGTGGTCATGGGCTGCTCCGGTTGCGTGGAGATTGGCGCCCGGCTGCTATTTCCGGGCGCGGGGAACGCCCAGTTCGCAGCGTCGAAATAGACGAGCTCGACAGGGCACGAGCTCAGCCTATCGTGTCTGTCCGCGCCGGCGATGGCACAGCGCAAAGGAGCGCACCAGTCCGGTGCGCCTGTTCATGAGGGGCAATGGCAGAGGGAAACAAAGGAGAAAGAAAGCAGCTTGCGCGCAGGAAGCACCTGCGCGCAAAGCCGGGTTGCAGGCAGCTGCCGGCCCGCCGCTTCAACGCGGCGGTTTATATTCGGGGAACATTTCCTTCATCAGGAAGGCCTGCAGTTCGGCCGTGTCCTGCGGCCGCGCGCTCATCGTCACGACGCGTCCGAGACGGTGCGATTCCCACTCGAAGTCGCCGTTCTTCTCGCGCCGGATCAGCTCGATCATCTTCTTCACGACGGCGGTCTCGACGTCGGGCTCGCTGCCCTGCTCCACCGTCACCGAGGTCAGCCAGCGGCGCTTGAAGCTCGGGTTCCAGCCGCGGAACTTCAGGTCCATGCTGTGGAAGGTCTTGTTCGAGATCGAGAAGATGCCGCCGCTCTGGTTGCTGTCGTCGCGGCCGCGGTTGTTGATGGCGGCAATGTTCGCCAGCGCATTGCGCGTGCCGCGCGCCGCTTCGCTTTCTTCCTGGCTCGGGCTGGGCTCGGTCGCGCCGCGCTGGGCGCGGCGGCGCGCGATGTATTCGGCCATGTCCATCGGCGGCGATTCTTCCGCCTTCGGCTCGGGTTTCGGTTCGGGCGGCGGCGGCTGCACCTTGTCGACGATGACCGGCTTTTCCTCGGGCAAGGTAATGGTGTCGGGCAGGCGCTCGACGCGCGGCGTCGTCGGACGCGGCTGGGCCGGGCTCTTCGAAGGCTTGCTGGTTTTCTGCGGCGATTGCGCCTGCGGCGGCGGCGGCTTGGCAAGCGGCGCGACATACACGATCTCGCCGCCGGCAGGCGGCGCCGCCTTCTTCTGGGGACGCTCGGGCTGGTAGAAGTACAGCGCTACCAGCAGCAGGTGCAGGAGGATCGTGACCGCCAGGCCGGTACGGCTGGTGCGCCGCGCGCCGTAGGTCGGCACCACGGCGCCGGGCAGGGGCTGTCCGCAATGCTCGCAGACATCGCTGTGCTCGGCGTAGGAGTGGGAATGGTCACGCAAGATCAATAAAACTTTCCGGAAACTGGTCAGCGCAAAGCGGGGTGGGCCAAATTCTACCCGCGCAGTCTACCTGCTTTGGGTCTCTGGCGCACGGCCGCGTTACGCTGCACAGCTTACAGGCCGGTTGTATTGATGGTTGTTACATTATGTTTCAACCGGTTTATGGAGCGATACCGGCTTGTGCGGCGCAGGCTCCGTTTCATGCGCGGCAATGTCGACATCGGTCATCGGACCGCTGCCGCTGTACTTGTCGAGGTACAGGTAGATGACCGGCGTGATGTAGAGCGTGATCACCTGCGAGAAGATCAGGCCGCCCACCACCGCCAGGCCGAGCGGTTGGCGCAGCTCGGCGCCGGCGCCGATGCCCAGCGCGATCGGCAGCGCGCCCATCATCGCCGCCAGCGTGGTCATCAGGATCGGGCGGAAGCGCAGGATGCAGGCCTCGCGGATCGCCTCGACCGGGGTCATGCCGGCATTCCTCTGGGCATCGAGCGCGAAGTCGATCATCATGATCGCNNTGTAGCTCTCGTAGAGCACGCCCAGCAGCACGTAGATCACGCCGATCGCGGTGATGATCAGGATCAGCTGGCTCGACTGGGTGTCCTGGAACACCGCGGCGTCGCCGCCGTAGTTGGTGATGACCGAGGACGGCAGTTTCATGTCGACCTTCATCTGGTCGATGGCGGCGGTGGCGTCGCCCAGCGGCACGCCCGGCGCCAGGTTGAAGGCGAGCGTGATCGCCTGCAATTGACCCTGGTGGTTGACCGCGATCGGGCCGACCGTGCGGCGCACGCTGGCAAAGCTCGACAGCTTCACCAGTTCGCCCGACTTCGACCGCACCGACACGCGCGACAGGGCGTCGTCGAAGTAGCGGTCGGCTTCGGCCGCTTCCAGGATCACGTAGTAGCTGGCCGCGGTCGAATAGATGGTCGAGACCTGGCGCTCGCCGAAGTTGGCATACAGCACGGTGCGCACGTCGGCCATGCTCACGCCCAGCAGCGCCGCCTTGTCGCGGTCGATGTCGAGCGTGGCTTGCAAGCCCTTGTTCTGCGAATCGCTGGTGACGTCGCGGAACTTCGGATCGGCGCGCATGCGCTCGAGGAACTGGTCGGCCCAGCTGCCGATTTCTCCGCCCGACACGCTCTGCAGCGTGTACTGGTAGCGGCTCTTGCTCTGGCGCCCGCCCAGCTGCAGGTTCTGCACCGGCGACATGTAGACCTGCACGCCGGCCACGGAGCGCGTGGCCTTGCGCAGTTCATCCAGCACCACGGGCATCGCCGGACGCTCGCTGCGCGGCGCCAGCACCAGGAACATGCGGCCGGTATTGCCGCCGCCCACGAAGGAGGTCACGTCCTGCACGTGCTTGTTGGCGCGCATGATGTCGACCACCTGGCCTTGCAGGGCCATCATGGCCTGCGAGGACGTGTCTTCGGAGGCTTCGACGCTGACCCGGATCTGGCCGATGTCTTCCTCAGGGAAGAAGCCTTTCGGCATGCTCATGTACAGGATGGCGGTCAGGGCGAAGGTGCCGAAGGCCAGCATCAGCACCAGGAAGCGGTGGCGCAGTGCCTTGTCCAGGGTGCGCGCATAGGCGTCGCGCACGCTGGTGAACATGGCTTCGAAGCGGCGTCCGATCCAGGACATCTCGTGCGGCTCGAGGTGGCCGCCCTGCTTGATCAGGCGCGAGCACAGCATCGGCACCAGGGTCAGCGAGACGGCGGCCGAGACCAGCACCGCGAGACCGACGATGACGGCGAATTCGCGGAACAGCAGGCCGATCACGCCCGGCATGAAGAAGATCGGGATGAACACGGCGACCAGCGAAATCGAGATCGAGACGATGGTGAAGCCCATCTCGCGCGAGCCGACCAGGGCGGCGTGGAAGGGCTTCTTACCCATCTCCATGTGACGCACGATGTTTTCCAGCACCACGATGGCGTCGTCGACCACCAGGCCGACCGCCAGCGTGATGCCGAGCAGGGAAATGTTGTCGAGGCTATAGCCGAAGGCGTACAACAGCGACAGCGCGCCCAGCAGCGAGATCGGCACCGTCACCGCCGGGATCAGGGTCGCGGTCAGGCGGTGCAGGAACAGGAAGATCACCAGGATGACCAACACGACGGTGCCGGCCAGGGTCAGGTTGACGTCGTGGATCGCTTCGCGGATCGAGATCGAGCGGTCGTTGACGAGGTGGATCTTGATCGAGGCCGGCAGCTGGGTCTCGAACTTCGGCATCAGGTTGCGTACGGCGTCGACCACCTGCACGGTGTTCGCATTCGGCTGGCGCTGCACCATCAGCACGATCGAGCGCTCGCCGTTCAGGCTGCCCGCGGCCTTGACCGACTGGTAGCTGTCCTCGACCTCGGCCACTTCCTTCAGGCGCACCGGCAGGCCGTCGCGGGTGGCGACGATCACGTCGGCAAAGTCGGCCGCCTTCATCAGCTGGCCGCCGCCCTGGATGGTCAGCGTCTGCTGCGGGCCGTCGAGCACGCCCAGCGGGGTGTTCGAGTTGGCGGCGCGCAGCGCGGTGGCCAGCTCGTCCATGGAGATGTTGCGCGCGTTCATCAGGTCGGAACGGGCGCGCACGCGCACGGCGAAGCGCTTGCCGCCATTCACCGAGACCTGGGCCACGCCCGGCAGGGTCGAGATTGCCGGCGAGACCATGTTCTCGGCGTAGTCGTTCAGCTCCGACAGGTTCATCGACGGCGAGGTCATGTGCATGAACAGGATCGGAGCGTCGGCCGGATTGATCTTGCGGTAGGACGGCAGGTCGGTCATCTCCAGCGGCAGCTGGCGCTGGGCGGCCAGCAGCGCGGCCTGGACGTCGACGGCGGCCTTGTCGACGTCGATCGAGGTGTCGAATTCCAGCGTCAGCGAGGTGTTGCCCTGGGTATTCGTCGAGGAGATGAGCTTGATGCCGGCGATGGTCGAGAACTGCTTCTCGAGCGGCAGCGCGACCGAGGATGCCATGGTCTCCGGGCTGGCGCCGGGCAGGTTGGCGTTGACGTTGATGACCGGCGTGTTATAGCTCGGCAGCGCCGCGACCGGGATGTGCATGTAGGCGAGGATGCCGACCAGCACCAGGCTGATCGACAGCAGCACCACCATCACCGGGCGGCGGATACACAGTTCCGACAGGTTCATGCCTGTTCACCCTTGCGCGCGGGCGCGCCTTGCTGTTTCGAACCAGTTGCCAAGCGTACCTTGCCGCCCGGACGCAGATTCTGCTTGCCTTCGGTGATGATCTGCTCGTTGCCGGCAAGGCCGGTCACGGCGGCGTTCACGCCGAAGCTGTGCTGGCGCTGGATTGGCGCCAGGCGCGCGGTGCCGTCCTTTTCCATCACATAGACGAAGGTGCCCTGGGCATTGATGATAATCGCATTTTGCGGAATGACGACTGCATCCTTGATCGTGCGCACCGTCACGCGGGTGTTCACGTATTGTCCCGGCCACAGCAGGCCGTCGGCGTTGCCGAATTGGGCCTTCAGGCGGATGGTGCCGGTGCTCGGGTCGACCGTGTTGTCGACGAACACCAGTTCGCCGGTGACCGGCTGGGCGTCGCCGCCGGTGCGGGCCTCGACCGCGACCTTGCCCTGTTTCTGGGCGGCCAGCAGCGCACCCAGGGCGGACTCCGGCAGCGTGAAGGCGACGTCGATCGGGTCGAGCTGGGTGATGGTGGTCAGCGAGGTGGTCGGCTGCACCAGGCTGCCCGGATAGACGTTGATGGCGCCGACCCGGCCCGACATCGGCGCGCGGATCGCGGTGTAGCTGGCGCTGACCTGCGAGGCCTGCACGGCTGCGGTATTGGCGGCAAGCGCCGCGCGCGCGGCCTCTACCTGGCTCTGCAGCGTATCGACCGCGCTCTGGGCCAGGAATTTCTGTGCGACCAGTTCCTGGCTGCGCTTGTATTGGCGCTCGAGGTCGGCCAGCGTGGCCTTGCCGCGCGCGACCTCGGCCTGGGCCTGGGCGACGGCGGCGCGGTCGCTGCGATCGTCGAGCGAGAACATCAATTGGCCGGCCTTCACGAACTGGCCTTCGCGGATGTGCACTTCGCGGATGGTGCTGGTCGTTTGCGGACGCAGGTCGACCGTCTGCTGCGGGCTGACGGTGCCGTTGGCGGCGACGTCGACCCCGACGTCCTGGCGCTGCGGCGTGACCACGTTGACGACGGTCGGCGCCTGCGGGCCTCCGGGGCCGCCGTTGGCGCCACCGGCGGCAGCCTTGGCGCCGTCTCCTTCGGCGTGCGCGCCGCGGCTCATGTACCAGGCGCTTCCTGCGCCGACGGCAACAATGATGGCGACGACTGCGAGCGTATTCTTTTTCATTCAGGTCCCTTGCCGCCAGTGCCGGCAGCTTTATCAATCAACGATGAGTCAAACACGCAGTTTGGCGTTTACGTGTGACAAGCTTATTTACCACCTTATTTACTAACTTATTTTGCCAACTTATTCTGCCAACTTATTTACCGGGATAGTACTCCGGCAGCATCAGGGTGACTTCCAGTCCGCCTTCCGGATGATTGGCCAGCGCGATGCTGCCGCCGTGCTGGCCGGCGATATTCCGGGCGATGGTCAGGCCGAGGCCGGTGCCGCCGGATTCGCGCGAGCGCGAGGTCTCGACACGATAGAACGGATCGAACACGCGCGTCTGCTCGTTCGGGGGAATGCCGGGGCCCTGGTCGCGCACGCGGATGCGCGCCGCGCCGTTCACGCGGTCGACCGTCACCTGCGCTTCGCGGCCGTACTTGACGGCGTTGTCGATCAGGTTGCCCAGGCAACGGCGCAGGTCGAGCGGCCGGCCCAGGATCGCCATGCCGGAGCGGCCATTGAGCGTCACCGGCTGGTTGGCGTCGGCGGCGTCGTCGCAGCTCGACGCCAGCAGCGAGTCGAGGTCGAGCATCTGCATGCTTTCGGTGGTGTCCATGCTGCGCGCCAGCTCCAGCCCTTCCCTCACCATGGCCTGCATCGCCGACAGGTCGCCGATCAGGCGTTCCTGCAGCTCGACGTCGGCCACCTTCTCCAGGCGCAGGCGCATGCGGGTGAGCGGCGTCTGCAGGTCGTGGGTGATAGCGGCCAGCATCTGCGTGCGCTGGAAGATGTACTGGCGGATGCGCGCCTGCATCGCGTTGAAGGCGGCGCTGGCCTGGCGGATCTCGCTGGCGCCGGTCAGGTCGAGCGGCGGGCGGTTGATGTCGTTGCCCAGCTCCTGCGCGGCCACGGCCAGTTGCTTGAGCGGACGCGTGGTCATGCGCGCGACCAGGTAGGCCAGGAAGGCGATGCTCACGAAAAACAGGGCGATGACGGCACGGTAGTCGGTGTCGTCGTTGACGGTGCTGCGCGGCGGCAGCACGGCCAGGCGCAGCGCTTCGCCGTCGCGCAGGCGCACGTTCAGGTACTCGCAGGCGCCGCGCCAGGGGGCCGACAGCAGGCCGTACAGTTGGGGAATGCGCACCGGGCTCTCGCAGGCCGG
>DOUW01000367.1:5125-5487 GCA_003520365.1 Massilia sp. | reverse complement strand
GCGCGGCCTGTTCCTCATCCTCGGCGTCCTGATCACCGCCACCGGCGCGGCGATCTGGCTGCTGGCCCCGCCGAGCGGCAAACCGGCCGGTGCGCGGCCGCCGGTGCTGCAGTCGCTGCGCGAGGTGGTGCGCACGCCGACCTTCCGTACCACGATCTCGCTGGTGCTGATCCCGCACGCGGTGTTCTTCGGCATCCAGGGGCTGTGGATCGGGCGCTGGCTGTCGGACGTGGCGCGCTTCCCGAACGACGCAGTGGCCTACCTGCTGTACATGGGGATGGCGGCGGTGATCTTCGGGGCGATCGCGGTCGGCATGATCACCGAGTGGGCGGGGCGGCGCGGCATCAAGCCGCTCGACGTGG
>DOUW01000367.1:0-5080 GCA_003520365.1 Massilia sp. | reverse complement strand
ATCGCGTTGTTCGTGCTGGTGCAGGCAGCCTTCGTGGTCGGCTATGCCCCGAGCTACCAGCTGCTGTCGGTGCTGTTCACGCTGGTGGGCACGATCACCGGCATCGAGTACGCGATCGTCGCCCAGAGCATGCCGCGCGAACTGACCGGGCGCGCGGCCACCTGCCTGAACCTCCTGATCTTCGTGGGCGCCTTCCTGGTGCAGGCCGGCTTTGGCCTCCTGATCGGGCTGTGGGCGCCGGACGCGGCCGGCCACTACCCGGCGCTGGCCTACCGCGTCGCCTTCGGCGCCCTGGTGCTGCTGCAGTTGCCGGGCCTGCTGGCGCACCTGCGGCGCTGGCATGCCACACGGGGCGCGCCGGCCGCGCTGGCGGCTGAGGACGCGGTCGAGGAGGCAGGTGAGCCGGCGTGAGCGCGCAGCGTCAGCCGAGACGGGTTTCTCTTTGGTATCGAGCGGAACGGTATTGTCGTTTTCGCTAGAATCGGCCACGGCCGTTCCGTCCGATCCAGGAGAAACCCATGCGCCGCCCAGCCCTTGCCATCCTCGCCGCCGCCGCTTCCGCGCTGGTCACGCTCGCCGGCTGCGGCGACCGTTCCACCTTGCCGGTCAATGCCGACGTCGGTCCTTCCCCGCAACTGCCGGCGCCCCGGAAAACCCTGATCCCGACCGTCGACATCGCGCCGGCCAAGGGCTGGCCGCAAGGCGGCAAGCCGCAGGCGGCGCCGGGACTGGAGGTGAACGCCATGGCCACCGGCCTGGACCATCCGCGCTGGCTCTACGTGCTGCCCAACGGCGACGTGCTGGTGGCGGAATCGAACAAGCCGCAAACGCCGGAAACGAAAAAGGCCGGCCTGCGTACCTGGGTGATGGGCAAGGTAATGGCCAAAGCGGGGGCGGGCGTGCCGAGCGCCGACCGCATCACCCTGCTGCGCGATGCCGATGGCGACGGCGTGGCCGAAACCCGCAGCGTCTTCCTGCAAGGCCTGCATTCGCCCTTCGGCATGGCGCTGGTGGGCGACACGCTCTACATCGCCAACGCCGACGCCATCGTGCGCGTGCCCTACAGGGAAGGCGCGACCGCCATCGCCGCCGCCCCGCAGCAGCTGGCGCCGCTGCCGGCCGGGCTGAACCACCACTGGACCAAGAACATCCTCGCCAGCCGCGACGGCAGCAAGCTGTACGCGAGCGTCGGCTCGAACAGCAACGTCGGCGAGAACGGCATGAAGAACGAGGTCAACCGCGCCGCCATCCTCGAGGTCGACGTCAAGACCGGCGGCACGCGCCTGTTCGCTTCCGGCCTGCGCAACCCGAACGGTATGGCCTGGGAACCCCAAACCGGCGCACTGTGGACGGTCGTGAACGAGCGCGACGAGATCGGCAGTGACCTGGTGCCCGACTATCTCACCTCGGTGCAGGACGGGGCTTTCTACGGCTGGCCGTACAGCTACTACGGCCAGCATGTCGACGAGCGCGCCAGGCCGCAGCGTCCGGAGATGGTGGCAAAGGCGATCGCGCCCGACTACGCGCTCGGCGCCCACGTCGCCGCGCTCGGCCTCGCCTTTGCCGAGGGCGCCCGGCTGGGCCCGGCCTACGCCAGCGGCGCCTTCATCGGCCAGCACGGCTCGTGGAACCGCAAGCCGCTGTCGGGCTATAACGTGGTCTACGTGCCTTTCGAAAACGGCAAGCCGAGCGGCATGCCGGTCGAGGTCCTGCGTGGTTTCGTCGATGGGGACGGGAATGCGATGGGGCGTCCGGTGGGCGTGGCGATCGACAAGCGGGGCGCCTTGCTGGTGGCCGACGACGTCGGCAACGTAGTGTGGCGCGTGCGGCCCGCGGCCAGATAAATGTAGGGTGGGCACCCCGTGCCCACGCGGATGGTCGAATAGTGTTGGCCGCATTGCTTGCCGCGCTAATCGAACATTGTTGGCGCTATCGAATGACCATTCGACACCGTCTGCAACGGTACGTGTGCTTCGGCTGGAACACCGACAACACTGCGCCAGCGTCCGCGTGGGCACGGCGTGCCCACCCTACGGTTGCAGCCAACAATACACGCTTGTTATCGGCACCCCTGGATGAACCACATCGGCACCGACGTCCATAAAATCCCGATAAAGGCGAGCACCGCCGTCCCGCCCGCCGCCCAGTGGAGCAGCGCGGTGCGCTCGTCGGCGTGGCGCAGGGTGTTCTTCCACTTCCACCCGAGCAGGGCGCAGGCCGCCAGCGCCGCCGCCGTGATCAATGCCAGCGGCAGGCGCTGCGGATAGCCCGGCACGTAGCCCGCCGGGCTGCACTGGGCGGCGACGAACACGTAGCAGGCGGCGAAGTGCGCCGCCCAGACCATCAGCGGCAGGGTGCCGCGCAACAGCTTGCGTAGGAAGTGTTCGCGCATCGTCAATCCATCAGCAGGGGCACGATGTGCACGATCAGCGCCGCGGCGATGCCCTGCAGCGTGGCGTAGTGCCAGATCAGTGCCGAGTTGTCGAGGGTGGCGCGGCTGTGCGCGGTGAGGCGTCCGCTCCAGCCGCGCGCGGCCAGGTACAGGCCGACGATCGCCAGCAGCACCACGTGCAGGCCCTGGTAGGTCAGCATCGCCGCGATGGTCGCGCTCCAGGCCAGCCGGCGCGGCGCCAGGCCGGCGAGTTGATAACCGTGGAAGTCGGCCAGGAAGGCCAGCACCACGCAGGCGGTGGCCGCCAGCGCCAGCCAGGGCAGGCGCCGCTTGCCGACCGAACGAGTGGCCCAGAACATCAACGCCGAGCCGGTGAGCAGCAGGGCGCTCGACAGCATCTGCCAGATCGGATCGGGCAGCCCGGCCGTGGGTGGCGGGCACACCACCAGGCGCATCGAGATGTGGATGTAGGCAAAGGCCAGCGACGCGAAGATGATGGCGTCGACCACCAGCATGATGAGCGTTCCCCACCACGAGTGCGAACGCACGCCCTTCGCGCCCACCGGCAGCACCAGCTTGTCCGACACCCGTGCCTCGACGATCGGCGGCTTGCGGTCCGATTGCCACAGCCAGGCGATGACGGCGCCGACCGCCGTGATGCCGCAGGCCCAGGCCAACCACATCAGCTTCACTGTCATCAGCAGGAAGAAACCGGCGGTGCCGGCGGCGGCGATCAGGGGCAGCCAGCTGTCGGCGGGCAGGATCATCAGGTAGGTCGGGCGCGCCGCGATCGGGCTGGTCGCGATCGTCTCGCGCAGGCCGCTGGCGCTGCCGGGCAGGTAGTGCTGGCCGGCCTCGACTTCCTTCGCCAGGTTCGGCTGGTCCCAGAGTGGGTCGGCCGAGTGAACGTGCGGAATGCTGCGCGTGGCGTAGTCGCCGGAAGGCAGCCATTCGAGCGTCGAGGCGTTCCACGGATTGCCCGGATCGCGCGACGGGCGGCGCTGGCTGCGCACCAGGTCGACGGCGAACACCAGCACCCCGGCCGCGAAGACGAAGGCGCCGACCGTGGAGAGCATGTTCAGCGTGCCCCATTCCATCTCGGCCGGATAGGTGTAGACCCGGCGCGGCATGCCGAACAGGCCGCTGATGTGCATCGGGAAGAAGGCGAGGTTGAAGCCGCCGAACATCAGCCAGAAGGCCCAGCGCGCGACGCGCTCGGACATGCGCTGGCCCTTGACCAGCGGGATCCAGTAATACATGCCGGCGAACACCGGGAACACCATGCCGCCGATCAGCACGTAGTGGAAGTGGGCGACGATGAAATAGGTGTCGTGCACCTGCCAGTCGAAGGGCAGCAGGGCCACCATCACGCCGGTCAGGCCGCCGAGCACGAAGATGAACATGAAGCCGGCCAGGAACAGCGCCGGCGCCGTCATGGCGACCTTGCCGCGCCAGAGCGTGGCGATCCAGGCGAACACCTGGATCGCGGTCGGCACCGCGACCGCCATGCTGGCCGCCGACACGAAGCTCATCGTCATGATCCCCAGGCCGGCGGTGAACATGTGGTGCGCCCACAGCGCGAAGCTGAAGAAGCAGACCGCCACCAGCGCCACGATGATGGCGCGCCGGCCCACCAGCGGGCTGCCGGCAATGGTCGGGATCATGGTCGAGACCATGCCGGCCGCCGGCAGGAAGATGATGTAGACCTCGGGGTGGCCGAAGAACCAGAACACGTGCTGCCACAGGATCGGGTCGCCGCCGCGCTCGGCGTTGAAGAAGGGCCAGTCGAAGGCGCGTTCCATTTCCAGCAGCGCGGTGCCGGCAATCACGGCCGGGAAGGCGAACACGATCATGATGCCGACCACCAGCATGGCCCAGGCATACACCGGCATGCGCGACAGCGACATGCCCGGCGCACGCGTGAACAGGATGCCGACGATCAGCTCGATCGCGCCGGCGATCGCCGAGATCTCGATGAAGCCGATCCCGAGCAGCCAGAAGTCGGCGTTCAGGCCGGGCGAATACTCCTTGCTGGTGAGCGGCGGGTACATGAACCAGCCGCCGTCCGGCGCCAGGCCGACGAACAGGGTGCAGAAGAAGGCCAGGCCGCCGATCGCGTAGGCCCAGAAGGCGTAGGCGGACAGGCGCGGGAAGGGCAGGTCGCGCGCACCGAGCATGTTGGGCAGCAGGTAGACCGCCAGCGCCTCGACGATCGGGATCGCGAACAGGAACATCATCACACTGCCGTGCATCGTGAAGACCTGGTTGTAGGTCGAGGGCGAGAGCAGCGCGTTGTCCGGCACCGCGAGCTGGGCCCGCATCAACAGGCCCAGCACGCCGGCCAGCAGGAAGAACAGCAGGGCGGTGCCGATGTAGAACAGGCCGATGTTGGTGTTGTTGACGGTGGTGATGAAGCGCCAACCCTTGGGCGTGACCCAGGCTTTTTCCAGCCGCGGGAATTCCTGCGCCGGACGGGGCAATGAGCTTGGCAATGCGTCGGGCGAACTGGTCTGGGTATCGGTCATTTCAACTGCTCGAGATAGGCGGCGAGCGCATGCAGGGTCTCGCCGTCGAGATCGGCGGCGGCCGGCATGCGCGCGCCCGGCTTGATCGCCTGCGGATCGGCGATCCAGCCGGCCAGCGTGCCGCGGGGGGTGCGCAGCGTGCCGGCGGCGATGTGCAGGCGGC
>DOUW01000471.1:421-7157 GCA_003520365.1 Massilia sp. | reverse complement strand
GGCCGCGGCGCCTCGACCGCGACCTGGATTGCCGCCACCGCGCTGCCGCCGGCGGCAGCGTAGTCGCTGCGGAAGTCATGCTCGCGCAGCGCGCTGGCCTGGCGGAACATCATGTCGGCGCGCTCGTCCTGGCCCAGCCGGCGCAGGGTCTCGCCCAGGTTTTGCCAGGCGCGGTGGTTCAGCGGATCGAGCAGGCAGGCCTTTTCCAGCGCGACGACGGCCTGTTGGTAATCGCCGCCCAACAGGTAGGCGTAGCCGAGATTGGCGAACAGGTAGGCGTTGGCGGGGCCGGACGACAGCGTCGCGTCCGCGGTCAGCGCGCGCCAGATCGGAATGGCCTGGGCGTAATCGCCCTGGCGTGCGAAGGCGGCCGCCAGGGCATTGCGGGCCCGAACATGGAGGGGATCGGCGGCAAGCGCCGCGCGGTAGGCCTGGACCGCTTCATCGTAGCGGCCCGCAAGGTGATGCGCGCGGCCCTGGTTGTAGGCGCTGTCGGCATCCGGTCCCTGGTGCGTGTCGGTTTGACGCGCGACGTCGGCGCAGGCCAGCAGCAGCATGCCGGCGCCGAGTACCGAGATTTTCTTGAGAATCTTGCGTGGTTTCATGTCGATACTCCTGTGATTCAGCGCGCGGCAACGGCGGCAAGCGTCCGGCTGAGCTGCATCGCCGCCGGTCCCAGCAATACCATCAGCAGCGTCGGGAAGATGCAAAAGATGAGCGGGAACAGCAGCTTGAGGCCAATCTTGGCGGCGCATTCCTCGGCCAGCGTGCGGCGCTTGTTGCGCAGGTTCTCCGTATACACGCGCAGCGAGTCGCCCACGCTGGTGCCGAAACGCTCGGACTGGATCAGCATCGCCACCAGTGTGTCGACGTCGTCGACGCCGCTGCGCAAGGCGAAGTTACGCAGCGCCTTTTCCTTGGTGAAGCCGGCGCGCATTTCCATCAGCACGATTTGCAATTCCTGGGCCAGCGTGACGCTTTTGATGTGAATCTCGCCGGCCACCTTGACAAAGGCGCGCTCCAGGCTCAGGCCGGCCTCGACGCAGACGGTCAGCAAGTCGAGCGCATCGGGCAGGGTTTCGAAGATCTCGCGCTTGCGCCGGTTCGCAAGGCGATGCAGGGCCATGTTCGGCGAGTAATAGCCGACCGTTGCGCTGAGCAGCAGCAGGAACATCAGTTTGCCGCCCGAGAGCACGATCACCGACAGCGCCACCAGCGTCCCGACAATGGCCGGCCCCAGCAGCGCCAGCGCCGTCTTCGATGCGAAGAAGAGGGTCGGCGCCACCGGATTGCGCCAGCCGGCGTTCATGAAGCGGGTGCGCAGCGCGGATTTCTCCCAGCCCTCTTCCGGAATCGAGAGCTTGGTCAGCGGCTGGCTGACCTTGGCCACTTTCTCGACCCAGCCGTTCGATTCGAGCTGGGTGGTTTCCGACTTGCCGACGGAGCGGCGCAGCCTGGCGCGCAGGGCCTCCGGCGCGAACAAGGCCATCGCCAGCCAGGCCAGGGCGCAAACGATCGCGAAGACAAGCAGGAGGAAGGATAGTTGGGCGGCATTCATGACGATTCCTCAGATCCGGATGCGGATGATCTTGCGCAGCCAGATGACCCCGAACAGGATCATCCCGGCCGCGTACCACAGCAGGCGCACGCCGACCGGATCGGTCCACAGCATGCTCACGTATTTCGGATTCACCACCACCAGCACCAGCATGACCGCGAACGGCAGCAGCCCGAGGATCCAGGCCGACATGCGTCCTTCGGCCGACAGCACCCGCACCTGGGCCGCGAGCTTCAGGCGGTCACGGATGATCTGGCTGATATTGCCGAGGATCTCGGCCAGGTTGCCGCCCGATTCGCGCTGGATCAGCACCGCGATGATCAGGTAGCGCAGGTCGGTCAGCGGGATGCGCGCGGCCATGTTGTGCAGCGCTTCGCCCATCGGCACGCCGTAATTGATCTCCTCCCGGGCGATGCGGAATTCCCCGCTGAGCGGTTCGGGCAGTTCGTTGCCGACGATTTGCAGCACGTTGGTGAAGGAGTGGCCGGCGCGCAGTGCGCGTGCGATGAAGTCCGCCGCATCGGGCAATTGGTGCTCGATGCGCCGCAGGCGCCGGGTGCGTGCGCGCCGTACCAGCATCCAGGGCGTCGCCAGCGCCAGCAGCGCAAGTGCCAACCGCGCCGGTAGCGGCAACGGCCAGCGCGCCGCCAGCAGCAGGGGAAGCAGCATCGCCGCCAGCGAGCAGCCGATGAAGCGATCGACCGTCAGTTTGCTGCCGGCTTGCACCAGCAGCGTATCGAGACGGTGTGCGGCGGAGATCCTGTGCAGCAGGCGGTCCAGTCCGTCGTGGCTGCTGAAGCGGCGCTGCTTCAGGATCGAAATGCGCTCGCCCGAGCGTCCGGTCCCGCCCGACATCACCTGCAGCCGGCGCGCCACGCGCTGCGCCGCCTTGCCGTGGGTGCTCGACCACCACAGCCAGACGCCTTCGATCAGGAGGATCACGGCGGCAAACAGGAACACGACAAAGCTGTAGAAAAGGAGATCCATTGCACGGCTCCACTGCAGGCGCGGCCTGCCGGTTCATTGATAGATGCGGTCGGGGTCGAAGGTATCGTCGGGGATCTCGGCGCCGTACATCTTGAGGCGGTCGGCGAAGCGCGGGCGCACCCCGGTGGCGCTGAAATGGCCGAGCACCTTGCCGTCGCGGTCGACCCCGGTCTGCTCGAAGCGGAAGATCTCCTGCATCGAGATGATGTCGCCTTCCATGCCGGTGATTTCCTGGATGCTGACCACCTTGCGGCAGCCGTCGATCAGGCGCGAGGCCTGCACCACCACCGTCACGGCCGAGCAGATCTGCTGGCGGATCGCGCGCGGCGTCAGGTTCACGCCGGCCATGCCGACCATGTTCTCGAGCCGCGCCAGCGCGTCGCGCGGCGTGTTCGAGTGGATCGTGGCGAGCGAGCCTTCGTGGCCGGTGTTCATCGCCTGCAGCATGTCGAGCGCTTCCGGGCCGCGCACCTCGCCGAGGATGATGCGGTCGGGCCGCATGCGCAGCGAGTTCTTGACCAGCGCGCGCTGGGTGACCTCGCCCTTGCCCTCGATGTTCGGCGGGCGCGTCTCCAGGCGCACCACGTGCGGCTGGCGCATCTGCAGCTCGGCCGCGTCCTCGATCGTGACGATGCGCTCGGTGGCCGGAATGAAGCCCGACAGCAGGTTGAGCAGCGTGGTCTTGCCGCTGCCGGTGCCGCCCGAGATCAGGATGTTGATCTTGGCGATCCCCAGCCCCTCCAGCACCTTGATCATCGGCGGCGTCATGCTCTTGTAGTCGAGCAGGTTCTGCACCGTCAGCGGCGCCGCGCCGAAGCGGCGGATCGACAGCAGCGGACCGTCGACCGCCAGCGGCGGGATGATGGCGTTGACACGCGAGCCGTCGGGCAGGCGCGCGTCGACCATCGGGCTCGATTCGTCGACGCGGCGGCCCACGCGCGAGACGATCTTCTCGATGATCTTCATCAGGTGCGCGTTGTCGTGGAAAGACACGTCGGTCAATTCCAGCTTGCCGCGCCGCTCGACGTAGACGCGGCTGGCGGTATTGACCAGGATGTCGGACACGCTCGGGTCGTTCAGGAGCGGCTCGAGCGGGCCGAAGCCGAGCATCTCGTGCTGGATGTCGAGCACCAGGTTGTGGCGCTCGTGCTGGTTGAGGACGATGCGCTCTTCCTCGATGATGCGCTGGATCAGCAGGGCCAGCTCGTGCTTGAACTGCTCGGCGGTCAGGCGCTTGAGACGCTCCAGGTCGATCCGGTCGAGGATCATCTGGTGCATCGTCTTCTTGAGCTCCTGGTAGGCGCTGTTGCCGGCTTCGGCCGGAAGTACGCCGGAGCGGCGCTCGTCATCGGATACGGACAGGCGTTCACGCAGCGACATGGCTTCTCCTTTCAGTAATCGGTATCGCCGCGGCCGAACAGGCGATTGAACAGGCCGCGGCTTTCGGGCGCGCGGCGCGCGGTGACCAGTTCGACCAGGTCGGCCAGGCTGCGCGCCGCCGCGCTCGCGCGCGACAGTTCGAGCACCGGCACGCCCTGGTTGACCGAGTCGGTGACGGCAATGTAATCGTTGGGCACGGTGTGCACGACTTCGCAGCCGAGCGCCGCGTGCAGGTCCGGCAGGCGCAGGCGCCCGCCCTTCTCGTAGCGGTTGACGATCAGGCGGATGCTCTCGTTCGGATAGCCGAGCGAGCGGAAGATGTCGAGCAGGCGGCGGGCATCGCGGATGTCGGGCAGCGCCAGCTGCAGCACCGGATAAATGGTGTCGGTGCTGTCGAGCGCGCGCAGCGACACGGCGTCGATCTGGCGCCCGACGTCGAGCACGATGTAGTCGTAGTGCTGGCGCGCCACGCGCAGGATGGTGTCCATGTGCTCGGGCTTTGCCTCCTTCGCCTGCGACGGGTCGTCGGCCGCGGCTAGCACCCCGAAGCCGTGCGTGACGTGCACCAGACAGGAATCGAGGAAAGGCCCGTCGACGCGCGCGATCTGCTCGCAGACGTCGGACAGGGTCATGGTCGGCTTCTGGTCCGAGACATACAACGCGGCGTCGCCGAACTGGCCGTGCAGGTCGATCAGCAGGACCTTCTTCTCGGCCAGCGTCGCCAGCGCGTAGCCGAAATTGGTCGAGATGAAGGTCGCGCCACTGCCGCCTTTGCAGGCAATGAAGGCCAGCACCTTGCCGTCGCGCAGTTGGGCAACCCCGGCGGCGGTCGCGATGCGGTCCATCGCCTCGTGGAAGGCGCGGTGCACCAGGGGCAGCTGCAGCACTTCGCGCCCCCCGGCGCGCATCGCCCGGATCAGGAGCTCCGGGTGATGCTCGCCGGTGAGCAGCATGAACTGCGCTTCCGGATATTGGCGCGCCAGGCGCTCGATCAGGTCGGCGTCCTCGGCACTGCCGGCTTCGGCATCGACGATCACCAGGCCCGGCGCGTCGGCCACCGGGCGGTCGAGTGCTTCGCGCATCGACACGCGGCTGGCGGCCACGTTCAGCGGCGGCACGCGTGCCGCGCCCTGCGAGGCGATTTCGGCATACAGCAGACTGTCGCGGCTGATTAAAAGGGCTTTCATGACGATCCTCGTCGAGGCTCAGGTTATCGGTGGCGGAGGTAGCGCGCACGGCGCAACGGACAGGAACTCGAATGCGGCGCAGCGGTGCTCACTGCCCGTTGCCGAGCGTCTTGACCAGCGGCGAGACTTCGGATTGCGGCTGGGCGAACGAACGCTGGTAACGGGCATGCGCGGCTTGCGCGGCCGCGCCGTCGATGCCGGTGGCCGGATTGACATTCGCCGCGCCGCGCGGATCGATCGTCTGCGCCGCCACGTTGGCGCGCACCGATGCGCCAAACTGGCGATCGAAGCGCGGCGTGGTCGCGCAACCCTGCACCAGCAGCAGCGCCACGACACATGCAATGGTCTTGTAGCTAGCCATGACCTTCTCCTATTTGAGTTCGAAACCGTCGACGCTCTGGGCCGGCGGTGCGCTACGTTCGGGCAGCTTGGCCGGGCCTTCGAGCCGTCCGCCGAACATCAGGGCGGCGCGCGAAGGCGCGTCCACGCCATCGGTCGGCAGGGCATAGCCGGTGGCGGTGAGCGGCTTGACCAGGCGCGCCGTGATCACGAACACCAGCTCGGTACGATCCTGCTGGAAGTCGGTGCTGCGAAACAGTGCCCCCAGCACCGGCAGCTCGCCCAGCACCGGCACCCCCTTCAGGTTGGTGACGAGGTTGTTCTTGATCAGGCCACCGATGACGAAGCTCTGGCCGTCGTACAGCTGGACGGTGGTGCTGGCGCGTCGTGTCGTCACCACCGGCAGGATGGCGCCGCCGGTAAGGCCGGTGGCGCTGATGCCGATGCCTTCGCGCGACAGTTCGGATACCTCGGGCGCTACGCGCAGGTTGATGCGGCCGCCGCTGAGCACCATCGGCGTAAAGCGCAAGCCGACGCCGAACTCTTTTTCTTCGAGCGTGACCTTGTCCCTTTCCTGCGACACCGGAATATAAAACTTGCCGCCGGCCAGGAAACTGCCTTCCTGGCCGCTGATCGCCATCACGTTCGGCTCGGCCAGCACGCGCACCAGGCTGTCCTTGGTTTCGCTATCCAGGACGAAGCCCTTGTCGCTGCTGCGGCCGGCGGCCAACCTGGAAGCGGCGTTCCCGGTCAGGAAATTCGAAACCAGGGCGGCAGCCCAGCTGCCCGAAGTGAAGCGCCAGCTGGCGCCGGCCTCGANNCAGCTGGCGCCGCCCGGGAGCCGCTCCAGCAAGGACTTCGACACCTCGGCGACCTTCACCTCGAGCTGCACCTGCTGCGGCGCGCTGACGCTCAACAGGTTGACCACGCGCAGGTTGGCGGCACTGGCGTTCGCCCCGCCGCTTCCGGCCTGCTCGGGTGCCAGCTCTTTCGGCACCGCGCTCATCGGCCGGAGCGGCTTGCGCACGTAGGCCAGCGCCAGCTCGGCGGCGCGGGCGGCGGCGGCGGCGTCGGAGACGGTACCGGTCAGGACCAGCGAGTCGGCCGCCGCCAGCACGCGGATGTCCTTCTCTTCCGGCATGACGGCCGCCAGCATGGCCTGCAGCGCGGTGGGATCCATGGCCACCGTGATGTCGAGCACGCTGCACAGGCCGCTGCGGCCCTGCACGATCATGTTGGTGGTGCCGACGTCGACCCCGGCGATGTACATGGTATCGGGCGCCAC
>DOUW01000471.1:0-209 GCA_003520365.1 Massilia sp. | reverse complement strand
GCGACCTGCGCTGGGCGCGCGGCTTCGCCCTTGCAGCGTGGACCGACTTCGGCATGCTCGCCGGCCACGGCGGGGGCCTCGGTTTGCGCTACCGGACGCGCCGCCTGGGCGGCGCCTGCCAGCGCCAGCGCCATACCGCTGATCGCGACGCGGCATGCAAGGCGGGATTTGTTGGGACTCGTGTTCATGGTTTCACCTGGCACGCGAAG
>DOUW01000068.1:3126-3315 GCA_003520365.1 Massilia sp. | reverse complement strand
GGCGTGCGTTACCGACCGGCATGCGCGCGCCGCCGGCTGTGCCGGTGCGCGCCGTCGCCGCCCCCGTCACCTGGGTGCCGCGCTCGATCAGGAAGCTGGCGCCGGCATCCTTGCCCAGCACCTGCACCAGGTAAGGCATGGTTTCGCGCAGCAGGGGTTCCAGCGTGTACGGCGGATTCAGGATGAACA
>DOUW01000068.1:0-2938 GCA_003520365.1 Massilia sp. | reverse complement strand
TGAGTCTGTCGGCGAACTGGCGCGACTCCATGCGTTGCAGCACCGGATACCAGACCGCATAGATGCCGCTCGGGAAGCGGCCCAGGGCCTCATCCAGGGCGTCGCGCACCTTGCGGTAATCGTCCTTGACCTCGTAGGGCGGGTCGATCAGCACCAGCGCGCGGCGCGACGGCGGCGGCAGGAGGGCCTTCAGGCTGCCGAAGCCGTCGCCGCGCTCGATGATGACGCGGCGGCCGCGCGCGCGTTCGCCCTGCTCGGCGCGGTGCGCCTCGGCCTTGCGGAAGTTATCCGCCAGGATCTTGCTGTCTGCCGGGTGCAGTTCGAACAGGCGCAGGCGGTCCTCGAGGCGCGTCATCTGGTCGGCGACATAAGGCGAACCCGGGTAGTAGCGCATCTTGCCGCTCGGGTTCATCGCCTTCACCAGGTTCAGGTAGTCGGCCAGCGGCGCGGGCACGTCGCTGCGGTTCCACAGCGGGCCGATGCCGGTGTCGAATTCGGCGTTCTTGGTGGCCTGGGTACTGTCGAGCGCATACACGCCGGCCCCCGAGTGGGTGTCGATATAGGTATAGGCCGCATCCTTCTGGTTCATATACAGGTGCAGCTGCACCTGGACGAAATGCTTGAGGACGTCGGCATGGTTACCCGCGTGGAAGGCGTGGCGGTAGCTCAACATAAATTGGGAATCCTAGATCTAAAGCGCCGTTCGAAGGAACGGCGATAACAGGCGTCATTATCGCCTAGAAAAGCCGACCGCCCAAATCGGCCGCCGAAACAGGACATGAACGAAAAAAAGCCGCAGGCCCGGCTGGGCGCTGCGGCAACTCTGGAGATGTATCGACGACGGGGCTTACGCGACTCTCTTTTCGTCGAAGAACTGTTCGTCTTCGGTCGAGCCGTGCAGCGCCGTGGTCGAGCTCTGGTTCTGCTGGATGGTCTGGGTTACGGCGTCGAAGTAGCCGGTGCCGACTTCACGCTGGTGCTTGACCGCGGTGAAGCCCTTCTCGGCGGCGGCGAATTCGGCTTCCTGCAGTTCCACGAAGGCCGACATCTGGCGGCGCGCATAGCCGTGGGCCAGGTTGAACATGCCGTAGTTCAGGGCGTGGAAGCCGGCCAGGGTGATGAACTGGAACTTGTAGCCCATCGCGCCCAGCTCTTTCTGGAACTTGGCGATGGTGGCGTCGTCCAGGTTCTTCTTCCAGTTGAAGGACGGCGAGCAGTTGTAGGCCAGCAGCTTGCCCGGGAACTTGGCGTGGATGGCTTCGGCGAACTTGCGCGCGAATTCCAGGTCCGGCTTGCCGGTCTCGCACCAGACCAGGTCGGCGAACGGTGCGTAGGCCAGGCCGCGCGAGATTGCCTGCTCGATGCCCGGGCGGGTCTTGTAGAAGCCCTCGACGGTGCGTTCGCCGGTGCAGAAGGACTTGTCGTTGTCGTCGATGTCCGAGGTCAGCAGGTCGGCTGCCTCGGCGTCGGTGCGGGCCACGACCAGGGTCGAGGTGCCCATCACGTCGGCCGCCAGGCGCGCGGCGGTCAGCTTCTCGACCGCTTCGCGGGTCGGCACCAGCACCTTGCCGCCCATGTGGCCGCACTTCTTCACGGAAGCGAGCTGGTCTTCGAAGTGGACGCCGGCGGCGCCCGCCTCGATCATCGACTTCATCAGCTCGAAGGCATTCAGCACGCCGCCGAAACCGGCTTCGGCATCGGCCACGATCGGGGCGAAGTAATCGATGTCGTCCTTGCCTTCGGACCACTGGATCTGGTCGGCGCGCATGAAGGTGTTGTTGATTCGGCGCACGACCATCGGCACCGAGTTGGCCGGGTACAGCGACTGGTCCGGATACATTTCGCCGGCCAGGTTGGCGTCGCCCGCGACTTGCCAGCCCGACAGGTAGATGGCTTTCAGGCCGGCCTTCACCTGCTGCATCGCCTGATTGCCGGTCAAGGCGCCGAGGGCGTTGACGAAGGGCTCATTGTTGACGAGATCCCACAGCTTCTCGGCGCCGCGCTTGGCGAGCGTGTGCTCGACCTGGATCGAACCGCGCAGGCGCACGACGTCGGCGGCGGTGTAATTGCGCACCACACCTTTCCAACGCGGGTTGCTGTCCCAGTCATTCTGCAGGGCGGTGATCTGCTGTTCACGAGTAGCCATGTTGTCTCTCCTGATTAGATAAAAGATGCATTGCGAAGTGAAATCCGTTAGTGAAATCATAGACCCATTGGTGCACAGCACAACAACTCTTATATAAGACAGCAAAAGGTTTTTTTACCTAATAAATTCAACTACTTGAACCATCTATTTCATGATCCGGAAAGGAATTTCTTAAAATGGAAGGGAAAGGCGGTGCGTGCGCAGCAGAGGATTTCACGTTATGAAGCGATCTTTTCGCATCGTGAAATTTGAGTGATTCAGCGTGTTCCTCAAGCCTATTGCTGATCGGCTGGAAATGCTTGCCTGATCACATATTCTGTTTCAATCAGGAATATTGTATTGACATAAAGCACACTCGTCGGCAGCATGGCGACCTGTTCATTCGACAAGTCCGGACTAGCGAGCGCCAGCCCTTTCACCAGGAAGCCATCTTGAAGACCTTGCTCCGCCAGTCCAGCCTCGCGCTGGCCCTCGCCATCGGCGCCCTCCCCGCGCAGGCGGGTGTACTGACGTTCCAGGACGTCGTCTTCACCACCAGCTGGACTGACAATGTCCTGACCCTGGAAATCGATGCCGCCAAACACTCGGGCGACTGGACGCGGGCGGTCAGCCTGTCGGCCCTGAGCCTGAAGGACATCGGCAGCTACCAAAGCGTGCGTGTGAGCGCGGCGCCGGCCGGCGCCGGCGACTGGACCCTGAGCGCGCGCGAGCTGAACGCGAACGGCTGCGGCGGCGGTAACGGCGCCAAGCGCAGCAACCGCGCCCTGTGTTTGAGCGGCGACGCCATCGCCC
>DOUW01000070.1:3403-5248 GCA_003520365.1 Massilia sp. | reverse complement strand
GCGCAGCGACAGGCCGAGCGCGGCGATCAGCGCGACGCGCCAGTCGATCCCGGCCAGCAGGGCGGCGCCGAATAGGGCGCCGGCAACCAGCAGCACCTGGGCCGTGCCCCAGCCGAAGATCTGGCGCCGCAGCGACCACAGGCGCTCGGGCTCGAGTTCCAGGCCGATCAGGAACAGCAGCAGGACCACGCCGAATTCGGAGAAATGCAGGATGTCCTCGACCTCGCGGATGAGGCCAAAGCCCCAGGGCCCGATCGCCATCCCCGCCAGCAGGTAGCCGAGCACGGCGCCCAGTCCCAGGCGCTTGGCAAGCGGCACCGCGACGACGGCGGCGGCCAGGTAGATCAGGGCGTTGGTCAGGAGGCTATGATCCATGGCGCGTCGTTTCGTTGGCGGGTGATTGCAGGAACTGCGCGAGACGCGCACGGAAAGCGGCGACGTGGGCCTCGACTTGCGCATCGGAGGCGCTGTTCGCGCCATGCAGGATGTGCGGCGCCAGCCACTGCATGCCGCAGCGCGCGGCGGTCTGCTCGAAGGGCGGCAGGAAGTCGGCGAACGGGCGGCCGTTGGGCTCGCCTTCGCGGTAGCTTGCCAGCGGGCTGCCGGTGGTTGCCGCCAGCAGGTAGCCCTTGCCCTTCAGGGCAGTCGCGTCCGGACCGTAGGCCCAGCCGGGTACCAGGACCGAGTCGACCCATTCCTTGAGCAGGGCCGGCATGCTGTACCAGCGCAAGGGGTGCAGGAACACGAGCAGCTCGGCCTGCGCGGCCAGGGCCTGTTCGCGGGCGACGTCGATGAAAAAATCGGGATAGGTTTCGTAGAGGTCGTGCAGCAGCACGCCGTCGAGCGAGCGGGCAGCGTCGGCCAGCCGGCGGTTGATGCGGGAGCGGTGCGGCGCCGGGTGGGCGTACAGCACCAGGATGCGTGGATGGGACATGCGAGCCAGACGTGTTGTATTGCACAATTGTACAGGCACGCCGGGCGGCGCGTGGGTCGCCGCTTGTTTTGCTCTTTCCGCTTGTCTCGCATGGCCGCGCACGCCGGCAGGCGAAAAAAAACCGGACTGCGCGGGCAGTCCGGTTCGATCGGTCAGACCGGCCGAGGGCCGGTCACCAAGGGGTGCTTAGAACGAGTAAGCGACGCCGGCGACGATCTTGGTGATGTCGCTGTCAGGCTTTTGCACTTCCAGGCGGGCGTTGACGACCGGCGAGAAGGCGTAGCCCATGCCGATGCCGTACAGGGCGTTGGTGGTGTGGTCCTTCTGCTTGAAGCCGTTGAACTTGGCTTCGCCTTCGACGCGGTTGAAGCCGAGGCGGCCGTACATGCTGAAGCCGTTGGTCAGCGGCACGGTGCCCAGGACCGACACGTCGAACTGGTCCATGGTGACGTCGGCGCCGTCGACAGTGCTGTCGACCAGGCGGTGGTAGCCGCCTTCGATGGCGACGCTCTGGTTCACTTTGTAGCCGACGAAGACGCCGCCGCCCAGCTTGTCGTCGAAGCCCGAGACCTTGGTCGACGCGACGTCGACACCAGCGTAGAACGGGGTTGGCTCGGCGGCGAAGACGGCCGACGATGCGGCGACCAGGGCGGTTGCGATTGCGATTTTCTTGAACATGTTGTTGCCTTTTCTTGCGATGATACGAAAGGGCCGAAACGCCATGTTTCGGCCGGGGCCGAATTATCGCACGAACGTCCTTTTCTTGCTGTCGTGCAGCAAATCGGGTGTTCGGAAACGAAAGGCGCTGTCACCGTTAGCTATGGATGAGCAGTGAACTGTCGAGCTCATTCACGGTCCAACCCGCATCGCCATCGATACGGGTCGAGCATGAAAGCGCCTCGCTTCACGAA
>DOUW01000070.1:0-3290 GCA_003520365.1 Massilia sp. | reverse complement strand
GCGCTACCGCTGCCGCGCGTGCCGGCGTACTTTCAATGATTTGACCGGCACGCCATTGGCAGGTTTGCGGCTGCGTGGAAAATGGCTAGATTATCTCGATGCGCTGCGGGCATCGCGCCCCGTGCGGGCGGCGGCCGACGGCGTCAAGGTACACCGTAACACCGCTTTCCGCTGGCGTCACCGCTTCCTGGACCGGGTGAAGGCGGACCGTCCGGCCCGACTGAACGGTATCGCCGAGGCCGACGAAATGTTCATCCTGGAATCCCAAAAAGGTTCGCGCACGCTCGATCGGCCGGCGCGCAAGCGGGGTGGCGCGGCCAGCAGGCGCGGCATTTCACGCGAACTCGACTGCATTCTCGTGGCGCGTGACCGCAACAGGCAGACCATCGATGCCGTTACCGGCCGCGGCCCCGTCAGCAAGCTCCAGCTCGAGCGCCACCTGCTGCCTTTCCTGGACAAAGATGTCTTGCTCGTGACGGACGCGAACGCCGCCTATCGTGCTTTCGCCCGTGCCCACGGTATTGCGCACCAGGCCATCAATGTGGCCGCCGGCGAGCGTGTCCGGCCAGGCCCGAAGGGCGCCATCCACATACAGAACGTCAACGCCTATCACCAGCGCCTGCGGGCATGGCTGGCGCCCTTCCATGGGGTCGCATCGCGCTACCTGCCGAACTACCTGGGATGGCGCCGGATGCTCGATGGCGGCAAGGTTACTTCTGCCGATCAGTTGTTCCGCCTTGCCATCGGGCTTATCCACAGCGAACGGTGACAGCGCCAACGAAAAAAGGCCCGGGACATCGTCCCAGGCCTTGCGTCCTTTACGTCAATCCGGCAATGCCGGCAGCGCGCTTAGAAGTGGTAAGCGACGCCGGCGGCGATCTTGGTGATGTCGCTGTGCGGCTTTTGCACTTCCAGGCGGCCTTCGATCGCCGGGGCGAAGGCGTAGGACAGGCCGGCGCCGTAGACGACCTTGTCTTCGGTGCCCGATTCCGATGCGCGCACGCCGTCGATGCTGCCGCGCAGCTTGGCCTTCACTTCGTTGTAGCCCAGGCGGCCATAGACGCTGAAGCCGCTGCTCAGCGGCAGGGTGCCGATCAGCGAGATGTCGGTCTGTTCGAACTTGACGTTGACGTTGCCGCCGAAGCCACGTTCGTTCATGTCGGCCAGTTGGTGCCAGCCGGCTTCCACGGCGATGTTCTGGTTGAACTTGTAGCCGACGAAGAGGCCTGCGCCTTCGTCGCGCTCGAAACCGTCGACCTTGGTCGAGGCGACATCGGCGCCGACGTAGAACTGGCTGGCTTGCTGGGC
This sequence comes from Massilia sp., assembly GCA_003520365.1. GTDB lineage: Bacteria > Pseudomonadota > Gammaproteobacteria > Burkholderiales > Burkholderiaceae_D > Telluria > Telluria haematophila. The sequence continues at coordinate 1,982 of DOUW01000070.1, read as the reverse complement.
AAACGCTGCCGACGAAGCGATCGCCAAGGCTGCTGCAACTGCGATTTTCTTGAACATTACAAACTTTCTTCCATTGATAACGGGTGACATGCATATTGCTGTTTTGAAAAATTATCTCATGGGCATGTAATTGTTGCAAACCGATAGGCGGCAGTTCACATATCGGTTTCAGGCTTCGCTAGCGGATCGGGAGGGTAAAACCGCAGAAGAACGCTGTGCGGAACAGCGAGGGAAGGGGAAAACGGGGAGATGGCTTCCCCGTTTTCCGGAATGCACCGCGAAGCGATGCCGCTACGGTCAGATATGCAACGCGTGGCCCAGCGCGCGCAGCGCCGCTTCCTGCACCGCTTCGCCCAGCGTCGGGTGGGCATGGATGGTGCCGGCGATGTCTTCCAGGGTGGCGCCCAGTTCGATCGATTGCCCGAACGCGGTGGACAGTTCCGACACGCCGCGCCCGACCGCCTGCCAACCCAGGATCAGGTGATTGTCGCGCCGCGCCACGACGCGGACGAAACCGTCCGTCGACTCGATCGTCATCGCCCGCCCATTCGCCGCGAACGGGAAGTTGGCGCTGATGACGTCCAGCCCGGCCTTTTCGGCATCAAGCGGCGACAGGCCGACCACGACCACTTCCGGATCGGTGTAGCAGACGGCGGCGATCGCGTTCGGAGTGAAATGACGGCGCTTGCCCGAGATGATCTCGGCCACCATCTCGCCCTGGGCCATGGCGCGGTGCGCCAGCATCGGCTCGCCGGTCAGGTCGCCGATCGCCCAGACGTTGCGCATCGAGGTGCGGCATTGGTCGTCGATCTTCACGGCGCGCCCGTTCATGTCGAGCTGCAGGCTTTCCAGCCCGAAGCCGGCACTGCGCGGACGGCGGCCCACGGCCACCAGCACGCGGTCGGCCGCCAGCACGGTTTCCTGGCCGTTCGCATCCTTGACGCGTACGCCGTCGCCGTCCGCGTTTAGGCCGAGCACGCTCGAACCCAGGCGCAATTCGACGCCGAGGCGCTTGAGCGCCGCGCCCACCGGCTTGGTCAGCTCGGCGTCATAGGCCGGCAGGATGCGCTCCGCTGCCTCGACCACCGTGACCTCGGCGCCCAGCTTGCGGTAGGCCGTGCCCAGCTCCAGGCCGATGTAGCCGGCGCCGACCACGACCAGGCGCCGCGGCACGTCGGCCGGCGACAGCGCCTCGGTCGAGGAGACCACCATGCCGCCGAACGGCATGAACGGCAGCTCGCTTGGCTCCGAGCCGCTGGCCAGCAGCAGGTGTTCGCAGCGCACGCGCAGCAGTTCGCCGTCGCCTCCCTTCACCTCGACCGTCTTGCCGTCGAGGATGCGGGCGAAGCCATTGATGACCTGGACGTCGTTCTTCTTGAGCAGGGCGCCGACGCCGCTGGTCAGGCGCTTGACGATGCCGTCCTTCCACTGGACCGTGCGGCCGACGTCGATCGCCGGGGCGCCCGCCATGATGCCCAGCGCCGAGCCGTCGGCGTAGTGCTTCGCCTTGTCGAATTCCTCGGCCGCGTGGATCAGGGCTTTCGAGGGGATGCAGCCGATGTTCAGGCAGGTGCCGCCGGGCGTGGCCGCTTCGACCAGCACGGTCTTGATGCCGAGCTGGCCGGCGCGGATCGCGGCCACGTAGCCGCCGGGGCCGCCGCCGATGACGAGCAGGGTGGTACTGACTTGGTTCATCGGCTCACTCCACGAACAGGGTTGCCGGGCACTCGAGGTAGCCGCGGATGGTCTGGATGAACTCGGCGGCCACCATGCCGTCGATCACCCGGTGGTCGAACGAGGACGAGAGGTTCATGATCTTGCGCGCGACCATGGCGCCATTCAGGATCACCGGCTTGTCGATGATGCGGTTGACGCCGACGATCGCCACTTCCGGACGGTTGATGACCGGCGTGGTGACGATCCCGCCGAGGGCGCCGAGACTGGTGATGGTGATGGTCGAGCCGCTCAGTTCCTCGCGCAGG
>DOUW01000049.1 GCA_003520365.1 Massilia sp. | reverse complement strand
CGGCGAGGGCGGCCAGCCCGAACGTTTCGCGCTGCAGGACCGGCTGGCGTGGTCCGGGCCGGACCGCTTCCTGCCGGCCGGGCGCGTCGATCATGCGGTGCAGGTGGGCGGCACCAACGTGTTTCCGGCCTATGTCGGCGAGGTACTGGCGATGCATCCAGCGGTGGCCGCATGCCACGTGCGCCTGATGCGGCTGGACGAGGGGACGCGGCTGAAGGCCTTCGTGGTGCCGCATGCGGATGCCGGCGATGCGGCGGCCTTGCGTACGGAGCTGGCGGGCTGGATCGCCGAACGGCTGACGCCGCCCGAGCGGCCGGCCGCGTTCTCGTTCGGNNCCGAACGAGAACGCGGCCGGCCGCGTTCTCGTTCGGACCGGATCTGCCGCGCCAGCCGAATGGGAAGCTGGCGGACTGGATCATCGACGCGTGGGAGTGAACGCGTGGGAGTGGGAGGGAGCGGGCGTGGGACAATGCGGGCGGCGATGCATGCTGGTCCGGGCTGTGCATCGCCGTGCGGCGGTCTAGCGCCTGGTGGGAAATCGAAGCCTGTCAGTTTTCGATAATGACGCCATCCTCGGTCTGGTAATAGCGGATGGCATGCTGTTTAAAGGCTTTCATTGTCGCCAGGTTGAAGCCGCCGCCAACCAGGGCGCCTACCCCGAACGGCACCAGGCGTCCAACCGCGATTCCGCCGCGCTTGGTGCCGTATTTCGCGACAATCGTGGTTCCGACTTTTTGATTAATGCGTTGGAAAACTTTTGCCGGGATTTTCTTGAATTGGGCGATGGCGACTTTCTCGGCGATCCGTACAGCACCTTGCCTGGTCAGGCTGAGTACGCCACACCACAAGCCGAGTACCCGGACGAGATCCTGGTTGAAGCTTGCTTCGACATCACGTTGATAGATTTGTCCGACGCCAATGACCATGCCGCCCATGCAGCGGAGCATATATGCAAGGTCAGCAGAAATTGCGCCTGCTTCGATGGCCACCTGGGTTGCGGTACCCAAGCCCGGAATTGCGCTCGGCAATGCGGTGACCGCCCCCTGCGAGGCATAGCGCCAACAGATTTGATCGGCCCATTTTTCGGCGAGCTGATCCGTCGATAATGAAGGATGGGCTTTGCGCAGATCCGCGATATGCCGCGCGACGTCTTCGTTATCCGGCTGTACTGTTTCGATCACGCCCATCACGAATTTCGTAAGGCCGGTTGGTTCTTTCATGGAGGTCATTTCTGTCGACGTCATCGTGGGCCTGAGGCGATTGATTTTTTATGCGGATGCAAGCGCAGGCGCCGCGCAGGCTGCCTGCGCAAGAATTAAACGGAAATTAATGTAACGCGGCAGGGTAGAGGCGGTCGCCATCGGTGTGCGCAGACAAGGCGCTGAATCCCAGGGAGCGGGCAGTCTGCTCGTACATCTCGAAGAACTTGTTGGCGTTATGGTTGATGCGCCCGGCACGGCCATCGGTCTTTCCATGCTGAGGCGCAAAGATGCTGGTCGCAAGCATCAGGTCGAGGAAGGTGCTCGGCAGCCAATCCACCTGTTTGGTGTAGCCCGACACCCAGATCGCGTTGCATGCCTCTCGAATCAAACGATGACATTCGCGGCGGCGTCCCGGTACCACCATTTCGCAGGAGCCGAAATGCACGAACGAGATGGCACCCGACGGTGCTTTTTTCAGCGCATCGGCCACTTCCGACAGCGGAATGACGGTATCGCCCGAAGGCCGCAATACGCCCTGGTCGCCATGGCATGCGATATACAGCATTACCCCTGCATTTTTGGGAATCTCCGCAACGTAAAAGGCAATATCTTCCTTTGTTCGGAAGGTACGGTGCGTGATTTCCAATTCTTTCTGATGGGTGACAGCGAGCGCCTGGAAATAAGGCAAAATCTGCGGCACCTCGTGTTCATCCCACCAGGAGCCTTCCAGAATAACAATTCTTGCTTTTGAACGTGATGGCACTGCGCACCCAATATATTAACTTGTAGAAACATTTTAATTGCTCCTACTTGCCCTGTCTATCTGGGTGTCGCATTTTAATAACTTGATGTCGGGCGATAGCCGGCGCAGCGCGTTCGCCCCGGATACGGAAACAAGTCCTTATCTGCGGCTAGCGGACAGGATCCGCCAGCGGATGCGCATTATCCACCGTCGGCTCGGCAGGCACAGGCATCACTTCCTCCCCCTCGGACAAGCCGTCCGGATCCTCCTCGGGCGCCGCCGCCATCACGTCGATCCCGTGCAGCTGCGGGTTCTCCGCCAGCTCCGCATACACCCAGTCGTCGTTCTCGCGCACCATGCCTTCCGGCTGCGGACGCTCCACGGCCGGATGCTTGGCCAACGCCACCTGCATGTAGTCGAGCCAGATCGGCAGCGCCAGCGTGGCGCCGAATTCGCGTCCGCCCAGCGAGCGCGGTTCGTCGTAGCCCATCCAGGCCACCGCCACCACGTTGCCGCCATAGCCGGCGAACCAGCCGTCGATGGCGTCGCTGGTGGTGCCGGTCTTGCCGGCGAGGTCAGGGCGGCCGAGGCGTTTGGTGGCCGCGGCGCCGGTGCCGTAGCGGGCGACGTCGCGCAGCATGCTGTCGGTGATCCAGGCGTTGCGGGCGTCGAGCACGCGCGCGCTTTCCTGGCGCGGCGCGGGCGGCGTGGTTTCCTGGATCACGGTGCCGTCGCCGTCGACAATGCGCGCGATCAGGTAGGGCTTCACTGAGAAGCCGCCGTTGGCGAAGACGGCATAGGCGCCGGCCATCTGCTGCGGCGTGACGGCGCCGGTGCCCAGCGCAAGCGTCAGGTTCTTCGGGTGGCGCGCCAAATCGAAGCCGAACTTGCCGAGGAAGTCGTGGGCGTAGGGGACGTCGATCGCGCGCAGCAGGCGCACGGTCGGCACGTTCTTCGAGTGCGCCAGCGAATAGCGCATCGTGATCGGGCCGTCGAAGACGCCGTCGTCGTTCTGCGGCGACCAGGTGGCGCCGGCGTTCTCGCCCGGCATGTCGAGCGCCTCGTCGAGGATCAGGGTGCCCGGCGAATAGCCCTTGTCGATGGCCGCCGCGTAGACGAAGGGCTTGATCGCGGAACCCGGCTGGCGCCAGGCCTGGGTCACGTGGTTGAACTTCTGCAGGTTGTAGTCGAAGCCGCCGACCAGGGCCTGGTAGGCGCCGGTGTCGGCGTCGATCGCGACAAAGGCGGCGGCCACCTGCGGCACCTGGCTGATGCCCCAGCCGTCCTTCGGCAATTTGCTGATGCGGACGATGGCGCCCGGCGCAATGCGCACCGAATCCTTGGCCTTGCCGGACAAGCCGGCGGCGGCGAATTTCAGGCCGGCGCCTTCGATGTCGATCACGTCGCCGTCGATGGTCTCGACTTTCACGCGCCTGGGCGAGGCTTCGAGCACGACCGCCGGCTCCAGGCCGTCGCTGGACGGGCGCTTCTGCAGGGCCTCGACGATCGCTTCCTCGCGTTCGTCGTCAATCGAAGGCAATTCGATCCGCGCTTCCGGACCGCGGTAGCCGTGGCGCGCATCGTAGGCCAGCACGTTGCGGCGCACCGATTCGTAGGCCGCCTTCTGGTCCGCCTCGCGGATGGTGGTGATCACGCGCAATCCCCGCGTGTAGGCTTCTTCCTTGAACCGGGCGTAGACCGCCTGGCGCGCCAGTTCCGCCACGTACTCCGCATGGGCGCCGAATTCCTGGGGACGCGAATGCACGCGCATTGGCTCGGCCACGGCCTTGGCGTACTGGGCGTCGTCGATCTGGCCGAGTTCGCGCAGGCGGCTCAGCACCTGCTCCTGGCGCAGCTTGGCGCGCTTCGGGTTCACGGCCGGGTTGTTGCGCGCCGGGTTCTGGGGCAGGCCGGCCAGCATCGCGGTCTCCGCGATGGAGAGCATGTCCAGGTCCTTGCCGAAGTAGGCGCGCGCCGCGCTGGCAAAACCATAGGAGCGCTGGCCCAGGTAGATCTGGTTCATGTAGAGCTCGAGGATCTGGTCCTTGGTCAGGGCGTCCTCGATCTTCCAGGCGAGGGCGATCTCGTTGATCTTCCTCGACAGCTTCTTCTCCTTCGACAGGAAGAAGTTGCGCGCCACCTGCATCGTGATGGTCGAGGCGCCGCCGGAACCGAAACCGCTGCGCAGGTTGGAGCCGACCGCGCGCATCGCGCCCATCCAGTCGATGCCGCCATGTTCATAGAAACGCGCGTCCTCGATCGCCAGCACCGCGTTCTTCATCATCGGCGGGATCTGGGCGATCGGGACGAAGTCGCGGTGCTCCTCGCCGAATTCGCCGATCAGGACGTTATCGGCGGTGTAGATGCGCAGCGGGATCTTCGGCTTGTAATCGAGGACGGCGTCGATCGGCGGCACCTTCGGCACGATGGCGGCGAACACGTAGATCAGGGCGCCGGCGACGAACAGCACGATGGCGGCGAGGATGAAGAAAATGAAACCGCGTTCGCGGCGTAGCGGCCGGAAGGCGGGGGCCGGGCGGGTGGACTTGGTCAAGACGTTCTCTCGTGCTGTGGGACCGCAAGGGTCAGCGGCCCGGATCGGCTCATTATAATGCGCTTTTCTTCCATTCCAGCATGTGCCATAGTCACGCCTTCACCTCCGTCGAAGACGGACAGCATCCCCAAGAATCAAGGAAACCGATGCCCTACGATCCCGCACCGCCCGCCGTCAAACCCTACATCCCGGCGTCGGCGAACCTGCCCGAGATGACCGTCCGCGCCCTCGTCATGGGCGTCGTGCTGGGCATGGTCTTCGGCGCTTCCTCGCTGTACCTGGTATTGAAAGTCGGCCTGACCGTCAGCGCCTCGATCCCGGGGGCGGTGATCGCGATCACCCTGTTCGGCATGTTCCGCAAGATGGGCGGGCGCGAATCGTCGATCCTCGAGAACAGCATCACCCAGACCGCCGGTTCGGCCGGCGAGTCGCTCGCCTTCGGGCTGGGCGCGACCATGCCGGCGATCATGATCCTCGGCTTCGATCTCGAGATCTCGCGCGTCATGCTGGTCGGTATCCTCGGCGGCCTGCTCGGCATCCTGATGATGATCCCGATGCGCCGCACCATGATCGTCGACGCCCACCGCGAACTGAAATACCCGGAAGGCACGGCCTGCGCCGAGGTGCTGAAGGCCGCGGCTACCGAGACCTCGCGCGCCGCCGCGGGCGAGCAGCGCGAAGCCGGCTCGGACGCGGAAAAGGACGCCAAGCGCCGCGCCGCCATCATCTTCGGCGGCTTCGGCCTGGGCTTGCTGTACAAGGTGGCCAACGTCTCGTTCCGAGGCTGGAAGGACGTCGCCAACTTCGAGTTCGGCGCGCCCCTGAAGGCCGGTTCGGCCGGCGCGGAAGTATCGCCGGAACTGGTCGGCGTCGGCTACATCATCGGCCCGCGCATCGCCTTCACCATGGCGGCGGGCGGCGTACTGTCCTACCTGCTCCTGATCCCGATGATCAAGTTCTTCGGCGAGCTGCTGACGGTGCCGCTGGCGCCGGCGACCACGCTGATCAAGGACATGTCGCCGGACGACATCCGCGACGCCTATGTGCTCTACATCGGCGCGGGCGCGGTGGCGGCCGGCGGCCTGATCTCGCTGGTGCGCTCGCTGCCCGCGATCTGGGGTGGCCTGAAGGGCGGCCTGGCCGGCATGGGCAAAGCGCAAGCGCAAGGGAGGTCCAGCGCCGGCAAGGCCGCGCTGCGCACCGACCAGGACATCCCGATCAAGTGGGTGGCGATCGGCTGCCTGGCGATCATCGCCATCATCACCTTCGCCACGCCGCTGCACATGAACGTGCTGGGCGCGCTGCTGATCCTGGTGTTCGGCTTCCTGTTCGCCACCGTTTCATCGCGCCTGACCGGCGAGATCGGCTCGTCCTCGAACCCGATCTCGGGCATGGCGGTGGCGACCTTGCTGTTCACCTGCCTGATCTTCCTGGTGATGGGCTGGACCGGCGGGCGCTACTACGTCACCGCCCTGTCGGTCGGCGCCATCGTCTGCATCGCCGCCAGCAACGCCGGCACCACCTCGCAGGATTTGAAGACCGGCTTCCTGGTCGGCTCGACGCCGCGCCTGCAGCAGTACGCGATCCTGTGCGGCGCCTTTGCCTCGGCGCTGGTCCTGGGCCCGATCCTGCTGAAGCTGAACGAGGCCGGCACCGTGTACGTGCCGGCGGCCCAGGTGGCGCCGGCGATCACGGTCGACGCCTCGAAGTTGACGGAGACCGAGCGCCTGCAAGGCCCGCAGGCCGAAAGCGACGACAAGACCTATAAGGTCTGGCGCAAGCTTGACACGGTCGGCGGCCCGGCCGGCAAGTACCTGGTGGCGGATGACGGCAAGTTGGCCTACCTGGTCGACCCGGGCATCAACGGCCACTACCACCAGCGCCCGGACGGCAGCGAAGTGAAGAAATACGACGCGCCCAAGGCCGTGCTGATGTCCTACATCATCAAGGGCATCCTCGACCAGCAGCTGCCCTGGACCCTGGTGCTGTTCGGCGTGATGATCGCCGTGGTGCTGGAGATGGCCGGCATCCAGGCGCTGGCGTTCTCGGTCGGCGTGTATCTGCCGCTGGTGTCGACGCTACCGATCGCGGTCGGCGGCGCGGTGCGCTGGTTCGCCGACCGCCGCAACAACAAGCTGCCGCAGTACGACAAGCTGAACGAGGAAGAGCGCCAGGCCGCGGGCGACCGCAGCTCGGGCACGCTGCTGGCCTCGGGCTACATCGCAGGCGGCGCGCTGGCGGGCATCGTAATCGCTATCACGGCGGGCGTGATGACCAACTTCGACAACATGATGGCGAAGTGGGCCGAGTCCTCGAACCCCTTCGTGTCGGGACCCCACGCGGACCTGCTGTCGCTGATTCCGTATGCGGCGATCGTGCTGCTGCTGTACTGGGTGGCGCGGGAGAAGCCGCAGAAGTAAAGTGAAACGGGCGCCTAGGCGCCCGTTTTCATTTGGTGGTGTGTGTGACGCGCCGCGTGGTCATGGATGGTCGGACCGCGTGGGTTCAAGAACCCACCCTACAAAACCGCCGTGGTAGGGTGGGTTCTCGAACCCACCGTCTCATCGCGTGAATACCCGAGGCGCCTCAGACAAACGCCAGGTCATGCTGCCGAATCACATCGTCCAGCCACTCGTCCGACTGGCCGAAGCGATACCCGAGCCCCGCCGCACGCGCCGTATCGAGCACCATCGGCTGCGCGAAATCGAAAGGCGAGAGCTGCCCCGGGGCCGTGGCGCCATCCACGCGCCGGAAGCGCGCCGGCGCGTCGAGCACCTGGGCCACGCGCCCGTACAGGCCGTGCGCCGACAGCGGCCCGTTTGACGCGGCGTT
>DOUW01000018.1:5219-9130 GCA_003520365.1 Massilia sp. | reverse complement strand
GCGCCGTGGTCGAGCGCTGCCGCGCCGCGCCCTTCTGGGGCGGCGTCGGCGCCGGCGTGCTGTGGCTGGCCGAAGCGGGCGCCCTGAACGGCGTGCGCACCGCGCTGCCCTGGTCCCTGTACGCCGACGCCGACAGCCGCGCCGACCAGGCCGTGTTCACCCCTCACCTCTACGAAATCGACGGCGCCCGCCTGACCTGCTGCGGCGGCGCCGCCTCGGTCGACTTCGCGCTGACCCTGATCGAGACCATTTTCGGCTCGACCGTGCAAGCGCAGGTGAAGGAAATCCTCTGCGTCGACCGCGTGCGCGGCAGGGAAGAGCGCCAGCGCGTGGCGCTGCAGGCGCGCTTTGGCACCCTGCAGCCCAAATTGACCGAGGCAGTGACCTTGATGGAAGCGAATATCGAGGAGCCGCTGTCGACCGACGAGATTGCGCAACTGGCCGGGGTGTCGCGGCGCCAACTGGAGCGCTTGTTCAAGCAGTATCTGGGCAGTTTGCCGTCGCGCTACTACCTCGAGCTGCGTTTAAAACGCGCGCGGCAGTTGTTGCTGGATACGAATTACTCGATCGTGCAGGTGGGGCTGATGTGCGGGTTCTCGTCGGGGTCGCACTTTTCGACGGCGTTTGGGGCCTTGTTTGGGAATACGCCGCGGGAGGAGAGGCAGCGGAGGTTGGCGGAATAATTGTTGACTAAGTGTTCTTCTTTGTGCTCGGTCGAAGAGATGGCGGATTTAATGCGATTAAAAGCGATTGCCCGAGTAGTGCTGCTTAAATTCTAAAGTTATTTCCGCCATCTACAAGAGTTTAGGTGGTCTTGCTGTTTTCTCAGCGATTATCTGGGCGCCATAGCATCAGTGCGCCAAGATGCGTCGCGATAAATTTCTTCAGCAGCAAATGATCTCTCCATGCCCGGAATTCGGAAGGGATGTAATCGGCTGAGATATCTGCAATTTGTTTTAAATCTTCTTGCCAGTTAGGGTCGTTGCCACCGATATCTCGGAGTACACGAAAAAGTTCTTCTATTGATTCTTTTAGTGTCGACGTTTTTTCTGGTAGTAAAGTGTTGAGTGCCCTGGAGAGCGCTATTTTTGGGGCTTCCTCAAATTCGCTATGAAGACCAAAGTGTGAAGATGCGTCAGTGAACGTTACATGTTTATGCCGGAGGTTAACTGTGCGTACATCCAGTAGCGGCGTTTCGTCAAGAAGGTCGCCGGTCTTAAACATAGAGCGTAGCGTGTCCTTGTAAAGGGTAGAATTTGTTGCGTAATAAGTTGGATAACCTGCATTGGCAAGTTCCTTTAGGCGATCCCATTGATGATAATCATCCACGTGTTTTCCCAACTTATCTTTGGTGGAGTGAGGTATCTTGAACCTGAAATAATTTGAACCCCAGTGCGACCATTCTTTAGCTCCTGCACTTACAAGCTCGCCAGCAAGTTTGTACTGAATGAAGAAATTGCATCCAGCATGGTCGTCATTTGGTGGGTAACTGAGCCAAGGAAATAAAAAAGCTGAATCCCACCCATAAGTGAACTCATCAAACAAAGAAGGAACGGATGGCATGAGCCAGTCTCCTTCAGTCTCCCATATGTAGCGAACGTAGGCTGTGTTTATTGCTTCTTGTAACTGAGACTCGGAAAAATCTGGTTCATGCATGGCGAGCTTAACTGGAAAAGTTTCAATTTTGCAATGATATCATTGGGCCGCGCGATGTTAGTATTTTTTTGGCAATGTGGTTCGAAGCGATGTTCGCTCCCGTCGATTGATATCTTCCAAACGGCTGGCTAGGGCTTCCGCGCCCCCGGCCAAAAATGAAAATCTCCGTCGCACTTCTGCAAGAACTTGCCACCCCGCCTACCTATAATGACCAGGTTCGGCGCCCGTCTCCAGGCGCGCCTGTCACTTACATGGATGAGGAAAAAGTCATGAACGCAAAGCTTGATTCGGGTGTCACAACGCGGCCTGTCACTCGGCAGACCTTCGACGAAGTCCTCGTCCCGACCTACGCCCCGGCTGGCATGGTGCCGGTGCGCGCTTCGGGCCTGGACGTGTGGGACCAGGAAGGCAAGCACTACCTCGACTTCACCTCGGGCATCGCGGTCTCGAGCCTGGGTCACGCCAACCCGGTGCTGGTCGACGCGCTGACCAAGCAGCTGAACACCCTGTGGCACCTCGGTAACGGCTACACCAACGAGCCGGTCCTGCGCCTGGCGCTGGCCCTGACCGAAGCGACCTTCGCCGACCGCGCCTTCTTCTGCAACTCGGGCGCGGAAGCGAACGAAGCGGCCCTGAAACTGGCGCGCAAGTACGCACACACCAAGTTCGGCCCGCACAAGTCGCGCATCATCTCCTGCCTGTCGTCCTTCCACGGCCGTACCCTGTTCACCGTCTCGGTGGGCGGCCAGCCGAAGTACACCGAAGGCTTCGAGCCGCTGCCGCAGGAAATCAACCACATCGCCTATAACGACATCGAAGCGGCGCGCGCCGCCATCCTCGACGACGTCGCGGCCGTGATCGTCGAGCCGATCCAGGGCGAGGGCGGCGTGATCCCGGGCGACAAGGAATACCTGCAGGCCCTGCGCGAGCTGTGCGACAAGACCGGCGCCCTCTTGATCTTCGACGAAGTGCAGTCGGGCGTGGGCCGTACCGGTTCGCTGTACGCCTACATGGATGTCGGCGTCACCCCGGACATCCTGACCAGCGCCAAGGCACTGGGCAACGGCTACCCGATCGGCGCGATGCTGACCACNNCCTGGGCGGCGGCTTCCCGATCGGCGCGATGCTGACCACCAACGCCATCGCCGAGCACTTCAACGTCGGTTCGCACGGCACCACCTACGGCGGCAACCCGCTGGCCGCGACCGTCGCCCTGAACGTGATCGAGACCATCAACCAGCCGGCCTTCCTGGCGCGCGTCAAGGAAGCCAGCGCCAAGATCTTCGCCAACCTGGACAAGCTGTCCGCGGACTACCCGCAGCTGTTCGGCAAGGCACGCGGCATGGGCCTCTTGATCGGCCTGCCGATGGCGGAAGGCTACAAGGGCCGCGCCAAGGACCTGACCAAGGTCGCCGAGAAGATGGGCCTGATGCTGCTGGTGGCCGGCATGGACGTGGTGCGCATGGCGCCGGCGCTGATCGTGTCGGACGAGCAGATTCTTGAGGCGGACCGCATCCTGCGCGCCGCGGTCGAGGAATTCCTGGCCGCCGCCTGATCCGCGAAGAGCCTCATTGAAGTTGCCGTAACCCATGGCCTGCGCCGCTGCGCGGGCCATGGCGTGTTCGCAGTGACGCAGGTTTTTTGGGAGTTCACATGTATGTTGTCCGTCCGGTAGAACTGTCGGATATCGGCGCGCTGGAGAGCTTGGCCGCCGTGGCGACGCCGGGAGTGCACACGCTGCCGCGCACGCGCGAGGCGATCACCGCCTTCGTCGAGCGCTCGATCGCTTCCTTCGCGGCCCAGGTCGATATCCCCAGCGAAGAGTCGTACCTGTTTGTGCTTGAAGACACGGCCAGCCGCGAGGTCGTCGGCACCGCCGCGGTCCACGCCTCGGCCGGCTCGAACGGCACCTATTTCGCTTTCCGCAACGACGTCATCCAGCAGGTCTCGCGCGACCTGAATATCTCCCACAGCGTGCATGCGCTGACGCTGTGTTCCGAACTTACGGCCTGCTCGCAGCTGGCCGGCTTCAATCTGCGCGACCGCGAGCACGCCGGCATCGAGGCCGCGCTGCTGTCGCGCGCGCGCCTGCTGTTCGCGGCGCTGGCGCCGCACCGCTTCGGCGACCGTTTCTTCGTGCCGCTGGCCGGCGTCACCGACAGCGACGGCCAGTCGCCGTTCTGGAATGCGCTGGGCCGCAAGTTCTTCAAGATGGATTTTCTCGAAGCCGAACGCGTCATCGGCGGCGCCCGCAA
>DOUW01000018.1:924-4999 GCA_003520365.1 Massilia sp. | reverse complement strand
AGCACCGCCGCGTCGAGACCGCGTCGCGCGAGGGCGGCGCCACCGTCACCTACGCGGTCGCCACCAGCGCCGAACGCTTCCGCGCCGTCACCGTGGCCTGCCCACCCTGCGATACGTCCGACGCCATCTGCCTGCCGGCCGCGGCGCAGGAAGCGCTGGGCGTGACGCCGGGCGACTCCGTCATCTGCGTCAGACTCTGAGAGAGGCACCATGCTCGTCATCCGTTCCATCGTTGCATCGGACCTCGACGCCCTGATCGACCTGGCCACCCAGGTCGGCGGCGGCATGACCACCCTGAAACCCGACCGCAAGATGCTGGGCGACCGCGTCGAATGCGCCGTCGCCTCGTTCGCCGAAACGATTCCGCCGCACGAGCGCGACTACATGTTCGCGCTCGAGGACACGACCAATGGCCGCCTGGCCGGCGTGTGCGCGATCAAGGGTGCGGTCGGCCTGACCGAGCCCTTCTATAACTACCGCATCGGCACCCTGGTGCACTCCAGCCGCGAACTGAACGTGTTCACGCGCATGGAGACGCTGTACCTGTCGAACGATCTCACCGGTTCGACCGAGCTGTGCTCGCTGTTCCTGCAGCCGGACTACCGCGTCGGCTACAACGGCAAGTGGCTGTCGAAAAGCCGCTTCCTGTTCATCGTCCAGTTCCAGCAGCTGTTCACCGAGAAGATCATCGCCGAGATGCGCGGCTACCTGCTGGAAGACGGCACCAGCCCCTTCTACGAGGGCCTGGGCCGCCACTTCTTCAAGATGGATTTCAACCACGTCGACGGCCTGACCGCGATGGGCAAGAAATCCTTCATCGCCGAGCTGATGCCGCGCCAGCCGCTGTACGTCGACTACCTGCCGCAGTCGGCGCGCGAAGTGATCGGCCAGGTGCACCGCTCGACGCTCCCCGCACGCAAGCTGCTGGAGCAGGAAGGCATGCACTACGACGGCTACGTCGACATCTTCGACGCCGGCCCGGTGCTGCAGGGCCGCGTGTCGGACCTGCGCTCGGTGCGCGACAGCGTGCTGCGGGTGGCCGCCGAAGGGCGCCCGGACGGCGAGACCGAATGCCTGCTGGTGTCGAACACGAAGCTGCACGATTTCCGGATGGTGCTGGCCCAGACCACGATCGAGGGCGCGCAGGTCGCGCTGTCGGCGCAGGAGCTGGCGCTGCTGCATTGCCAGGCGGGCGACACGGTGCGCACGCTGTCACTCAACGTAAGGAAGAACAATGGCTAACCTGTCGAACTACATCAACGGCGAGTGGCTCGCCGGCAGCGGCGCGGAACTGGTCACGGTCGATCCGTCCACCGGCCGCCAGACCTGGACCAGCAACGAATCGACCGAAGAGGACGTGGCGCGCGCCGCCCAGGCCGCGCGCGACAAGTTCGAAGACTGGGCCCTGCGCCCGCTCGACGAGCGCATCGCCGTCTGCACGCGTTTTCGCGACCTGCTGAAGGAACACGCCGAGGAGCTGGCGGCGACGATCGCCGAGGAAGTCGGCAAGCCCTTGTGGGAAGCGCGCACGGAAGTGGCGACCATGGCCAACAAGATCGACATCTCGGTCCAGTCCTATGGCGCGCGCACCGGCGAGAGCAATGCCAAGGTTGCCGACGGCAACGCCGTGCTGCGCCACCGCCCGCACGGCGTGTTCGCCGTCTACGGCCCGTATAACTTCCCCGGCCACCTGCCGAACGGCCACATCGTGCCGGCCCTGATCGCCGGGAACACGGTCGTGTTCAAGCCGAGCGAGTACGCGCCGCGCACCGCCGTGAAAACCGTGCAGCTGTGGGAAAAGGCCGGCCTGCCGAAGGGCGTACTGAACCTGGTGAACGGCGGCCGCAACACCGGCATCGCGCTGGGCACGAATCCCCTGATCGACGGCGTGCTGTTCACCGGCAGCAGCCAGACCGGCGCCGCCCTGCATAAACAGTTCGGCGGCCAGCCGGGCAAGATGCTGGCGCTGGAAATGGGCGGCAACAATCCGCTGGTGGTGTGGGACGTGAAAGATGTCGACGCCGCCGTGCACCACGCCGTGATGTCGGCATTTATCTCGGCCGGCCAGCGCTGCACCTGCGCGCGCCGCCTGGTGGTCCAGGACACGCCCGAAGGCCAGGCCTTCATTGACCGCCTGGTCGAGGTCGCGGACAAGCTGAAGGTAGGCCCGTCGAACGCCGATCCGCAGCCGTTCATGGGCCCCGTTGTCTCCGCCGCGGTCGCCGCGCGCCTGGTGCAGGCCCAGGCCGAAATGGAACAGAAGGGCGGCAAGGTGCTCTTGCAAATGCGCCAGCTCGACCCGAATACCGGTTTTGTTACCGCCGGCATCGTCGACGTCACCGATGCGCAGGGCATTCCGGACGAAGAGTGGTTCGGCCCGCTGCTGCAGGTCGTGCGCGTAAAAGATTTCGACAGCGCGCTGAAGGTCGCGAACGCCACCGAATTCGGCCTGGCCGCGGCGCTGCTGTCGCCGTCGGAAGAACTGTGGAAGCGCTTCGCGGTGCGCGCCCGCGCCGGCATCGTCAACTGGAACCGTCCGACCACGGGCGCGGCCAGCTCGGCGCCGTTCGGCGGCGTGGGCAAGTCGGGCAACCACCGTCCGAGCGCCTATTATGCGGCGGACTACTGCGCCTACCCGGTGGCCTCGATCGAGACCTCCGAACTTGAAATGCCGGCCAAGCTGTCGCCGGGACTGAGTTTCTGATTTATGCGTAACGCTCGCGAATACAACTTCGACGGCCTGGTCGGCCCGTCGCACAACTACGCCGGTCTCTCGTTCGGCAACGTGGCCTCGTTCAGCAATGTGCGCAGCGCCTCGAACCCGCGCCAGGCCGCGCTGCAGGGCCTGGCCAAGATGCGCGCGCTGGCCGCGCGCGGCTTCGCCCAGGCCGTGATGCCGCCGCAGGCGCGTCCGAACTTCCGCCTGCTGCGCAGCCTCGGCTTCTCGGGAACGGATGCCGACGTGCTGGCGCAGGCCTGGCGCGAGGCGCCGGTGATCCTGTCCTGCGCCTGGTCGGCCGCGCCGATGTGGACCGCCAACGCGGCCACCGTCAGCCCATCAAGCGACACCCGCGACGGCCGCGTGCACTTCACCGCCGCCAACCTGAACAACAAGCTGCACCGCTCGGAAGAGCACGTGCAGGCCACGCGCACGCTGCGCGCGATCTTCGCCGACCACGACCACTTCGTGGTGCACGACACGCTGCCGGCGACCCCGGCCTTCGGCGACGAAGGCGCGGCGAACCACACCCGCTTTGCCGCCNNGCACCGGGCGTGGAATTCTTCGTCTACGGCCGCGTCGAGTTCGATCCGTCGGCCCCGGCGCCCAAGAAATACCCGGCGCGCCAGACCCTGGAAGCCTCGCAGGCGGTGGCGCGCCTGCACGGGCTGGATCCGGTGCGCACCGTGTTCGCGTCGCAGAATCCGGACGTGATCGACCAGGGCGTGTTCCACAACGACGTGATCGCGGTCGGCAACGGCAACGTCCTGTTCTACCACGAGCAGGCATTCGCGGACGAGGCGGCGACCCTCGAGGCGCTGCGCCGCGCGGCGGGCGGCGTCGGCTTCGAGTTCGTGCCGGTGCGGGTCGATGCCGGCCAGGTGCCGGTGACCGACGCGGTGGCCAGCTACCTGTTCAACAGCCAGCTGCTGTCCAAGCCGGACGGCAAGATGGCGCTGGTGGTGCCGCACGAGTGCCGCGAGAACGAGGCGGTGGCACGCTATCTGTCCGGCCTGGTGGCGGGTGGTGGGCCGATCGACGAACTGATCGAGTTCGACCTGCGCCAGAGCATGCGCAACGGCGGCGGCCCCGCCTGCCTGCGCCTGCGCGTGGCCCTGACCGACGAGCAGGCCGCGGCCATGCACGGCGGCGTGATCATGACCGAGGCGCTGTATGCGCAGCTGGTCGAATGGGTCGAGAAGCATTACCGTGACCGGGTCGAGCCGAAGGATTTGATGGATCCGCAGCTGGCGATCGAGTGTCATGCGGCGCTGGAGGCGCTGGAGCGGATTCTCGGGTTGCCGGGGTTGTACGACTTCGGTTGATTTCAGGATGATCGGCCGGTGGAACGGTGGG
>DOUW01000018.1:0-878 GCA_003520365.1 Massilia sp. | reverse complement strand
TGGGTTCTCGAACCCACGCGCTACGGCGGTAGAGAAGAGATACAGCGGCGCGCAGCGCCGCAGGCAGCAAGCAGCAAGGGACCGACGGCGCCGCACGACGCATCGCCGTCGCAACGATAACGAGTTACACGCTTCCGGGACAAGGAAGCCGAGGACCTGGACGGGACAACCCTGTCCACCAAACGCCGGGGCGCGCGAAGCCACAAGCCGTAGCGCGCAGCGGCGACAACACTAAGCTTTGGAGAAAGCAGAATGAACGACATGACGCAAGATTTGCGCACCCAGACCCTCTCGCTGGTCACGAACCAGCCGGCCGCGGGCGCGACCGCACCCGTCACCGCGCTGATCAGCGCCTGGCTCGGGTCGCTCGACGAAGAGGACCTGGCCGGCACCACGCCGGAAGCCCTGGCCCCCGTCCTGTGGGACGGTTTCACCCAGGCCGCCAAGCGCGCCGGGCAGGGTTGCCAGATCGCGCAGATGCGCTACACCGACACCAAAGGCGGCATCGCGACCGCCCTGCTGATCCTGAACGACGACATGCCCTACCTGGTCGACTCGTTCGTCATGGCCCTGCGCAAGGAGCGCGTCCTGGCCGCCGGCGTGATGAACGCCGTGCTGCCGGTCGAACGCAATGCATCGGGCCAGGTGGTCAACGTCGGCACCGCCGGCGCGCCCCTTGAATCCTACGTGCTGGTGCTGCTGAACGACGAGCTGGCCTTCGAGGAACTCGACAAGCTGACCGCGCGCATCCGCATGGTCGCCAACGACGCCGCCGTCGTGCACCGCGACGCCGTCGCGATGGGCGACCGCATGCCCGAAGTGGCCGCGGCAGCCGCTGCCGCCGGCACCCCGGCCGGCCAGGAAGTGGCCGCCTTCCT
>DOUW01000206.1:3913-11172 GCA_003520365.1 Massilia sp. | reverse complement strand
GTGTCGGTGCTGGCGATCCGCGGCGGCAAGCTCGCCTTCGAGGGCGCTGTGGGCCGGCGCCGGATCGGCGCCAGCCCGGCCCAGGACCTGCCGGCCACGCCCGACACCCTGTACCGCATCGCCTCGATCTCGAAGATGATGACCACGCTCGGCCTGATGCGCCTGGTGGAAGACGGCAAGGCCGAGCTCGACGCCGATGTCTCCGCCTACCTCGGTTTCACGCTGCGTAACCCGCACTTCCCGGACCGCGCCATCACCCTGCGCCAGCTGCTGACCCACCGCTCCTCGCTGCGCGACGAGGCCGGCTATTCCTTCCCGGCCGGCACCGCGCTGCGCGACTTCCTGCTGCCCTCGGGTCCCTTGCATGGCGCCGGCGCGATGTGGTCGTCGACAGCCGGGCCGGGCGACTATTTCACCTACTGCAACCTCGGCTGGGGCCTGATCGGCACCCTGATGGAGCGGCTGACGGGCGAACGCTTCGACCGCCTGATGACGCGCCTGCTGCTGCAACCGCTGGGCATCGAGGGCGCCTACAACCCGTCGGAACTGCCGCCGCGGGCGCTGGCGAACCTGGCCACGCTGTACCGCAAGCGCACGGTCGACACCGAGGTCTGGGACGCGGCCGGTCCCTGGATCGCCCAGGTCGACGACTACGCCGCCCGTCCGCCCGCCGCGCCGCCCGGCCTGGACAAATACGTGATCGGCGAGAACGCCACGCCCTTCAGCCCGACGGGCGGCCTGCGCATTTCGGCACGCGGCCTGGGCACCATCATGCTGATGCTGATGAACGACGGCGTGCACGAGCATCGACGCATCCTGCAAGCGGAGACACTCGCGCGCATGTTCGCACGCCAGTGGACGGCCGACGGCCAGGGCGGCAACGGCGACACCTTGAACGGCTTCTTCAATGCCTGGGGCCTGGGCAACGCGCAGTTCCCGGACCAGCCGGGGATGCGCCTGGTCGAGGGCGGCTTCGATGCCGTCGGCCACCTGGGCGACGCCTACGGGCTGCGTTCGGTGTTCGCCTTCGACCCGAAACGGCGGAACGGAATGATCGTCCTGGTCGGCGGCAGCGCGCGCGATCCGGGCAGCCAGAAGGGACGCTATTCGGCGCTCGCCGGTTTCGAAGAAAAATTGCTCACTAACATATTTAACCATGCCATCGTCGGCTAAACCTGCTTTTGTTGGACAGATCTATCCATGATGCATGAAATGTGCATGACCGCCGGTTATGGCGTGACATTTCACTTTCATTGGCACGAAAGGGGTGCCAGCCCCTAAGCTCTTCCTTTATATCAGCAAATAAAAGTGTGTCGGGATGCAGCAAAAGAGGCAGCAAATCATCGTTATCGGTGGCGGAGTCGTCGGCCTGACCTCGGCCTGGTGGCTGCTCGAGGCCGGCTTCGAGGTGAGCCTGGTCGAGCGCGCTCCCGAACTGGCCAGCGGCGCCAGCTACGGCAACGGCGGCCAGCTGAGCTACCGCTACGTGTCCCCGCTGGCCGACGCCGGCGTGCCGCTGAAAGCGGTCCAGTGGCTGTTCCAGGAACACGGGCCGCTGCGCTTCAGGCCAGAAGCCGACCTGCGCCAGTGGCGCTGGCTGGCCAGCTTCCTCGGCCAGTGCACGGCTGCGGCGAATCGCCGCACCACGGCCAAGCTGCTGGAACTGGGAGAATGGTCGCGCGCCGGCATGCATGAACTGGGATCCATGATCTCGCCCGACGATTTTGCCTGGCGCGACGCCGGCAAGCTGGTGGTCTACCGCTCCTCGAAGATCTTCGAACAGGCCGCCGGCAAGGCCACCGCCGGCGAAATCTGGACCGGCGCCGAATGCGCCGAGCGCGAACCGTCGCTGGCGGCCGCGCGCAGCCTGCTGGCCGGCGGCATCTACAACGCCGGCGAAGCCGTCGCCGACTGCCATGCCTTCTGCATCGCGCTAGCCGAGCGGGTGCGTATCCATCCGCGCTTCAAGGGCTTCATCCATGCCGACGTGGAGCGCATCGTCGCCAACGGCGGGCGCGTGGTCGGCCTCGACACCAGCATCGGCGCGCTCGGCGCCGACGCCTTCGTGCTGGCGGCCGGCATCCAGAGCCGCAACCTGGCGTTTCAGGTCGGCATCGACCTGCCGCTGTACCCGCTCAAGGGCTACAGCCTGAGCGCGCCGATCCGCCCGACCGACACCGGGCCGCAGATCAGCGTGACCGATTTCGAGCGCAAGGTGCTGTACGCGCGCATCGGCGACAAGCTGCGCGTGGCGGCCATGGTCGACATGGTCGGCGAAGACCTCACCCTCAACCCGAAGCGCGTCGCCAGCCTGACGCGGCAGGTGCGGGAAACCATGCCGCACGCGGCCGACTACAGCCGGGTGTCGGCCTGGGCCGGCCTGCGCCCGGCGACGCCGAACAGCGCGCCCATCATCGGCGCCACGCCGCTGTCGAACCTGTGGCTGAACGTCGGCCACGGGCCGCTCGGTTTTACCTTTGCCGCCGGCACGGCGCGCATCCTGGCCGACCTGGTGCAGGGCAAGAGCCCGCCGTTCGCGCTCGAGATGCTGGCGCTGCGGGGCTGAGCGCTGTGCGTACGGCGGCCGCGCCGCCGCCGCCTCGAAATCGCGGATAATCCGCAAATGTCTACCAAGAACGTCTCTCCCGGAACCTGCCCCTGCGGCGGTCCGAGCCTGGCCGCCTGCTGCGGCCCCTACATCGCTGGCGCCGCCCTGCCGCCCACGGCCGAAGCCCTGATGCGCTCGCGCTATACCGCCTATACCCAGCGCAACGAAGATTACCTGCGGGCTACCTGGCACCCGCGCACCCGTCCGCAGGACGCGATCCTGGACAAGGACGAGAACCTGCGCTGGCTCGGCCTTGAGATAAAATCTGCTTTACGTTTACGTCAACGTAAAGCAGAATTGCCGGACAATCCAGATAGCGATACGGTCGAATTCGTCGCCCGTTTCAAGGTCGGCGGACGCGCGCACCGGCTGCACGAAGTCAGCCGCTTCCTGCGCGAACCCGACCCGGACCTGGGCGGCACGCCCCGCTGGTTTTATCTGGACGGCACATTTCCCGAATAAATTAGAGGACGGCAATGCCCCATATCGAGAGCAAACTCAACCCGCGCGGTGAAGACTTCAAGGCCAACGCCGCGGCCATGCAATCCATCGTGGACGACCTGCGCGCGAAAGTGGCGGCGATTGCCGAAGGCGGCGGCGAAGCGGCGCGCGCCAAGCACGTCGCCCGCGGCAAACTGTTGCCGCGCGACCGCGTGCAGATGCTGCTCGACCCAGGTACCCCCTTCCTCGAGTTTTCCCAGCTCGCCGCCTACGACATGTATAAGGATAAGGATGGAGTCGGTGCGGCCCCATCGGCCGGCATCATCACCGGCATCGGCCGCGTCGCCGGCCAGGAATGCGTGATCGTCTGCAACGACGCCACGGTCAAAGGCGGGACGTATTACCCGATGACGGTCAAGAAACACCTGCGCGCCCAGGAAATCGCCGAGCAGAACAATTTGCCGTGCATCTACCTGGTCGACTCCGGCGGCGCCAACCTGCCGAACCAGGACGACGTCTTCCCCGACCGCGACCACTTCGGCCGCATTTTCTATAACCAGGCGAATTTGTCGGCCAAGGGCATTCCGCAGATCGCGGTCGTGATGGGTTCCTGCACGGCCGGCGGCGCCTACGTGCCGGCCATGAGCGACGAGTCGATCATCGTCAAGGAGCAGGGCACCATCTTCCTGGGCGGCCCGCCATTGGTGAAAGCCGCGACCGGCGAAGTCGTGAGCGCCGAAGACCTGGGCGGCGGCGACGTCCATACCCGCCTGTCCGGCGTGGTCGACCACCTGGCCCAGAACGATCTGCATGCGCTGTCGCTGGCACGCACCATCGTCTCGAACCTGAACCGGGTCAAACCGGTGCAGGGCGCGACGCGCGAAGTGATCGAGCCGACATATGCGCCGCAAGAACTGTATGGCGTGATTCCCGTCGATACCCGTAAACCCTTCGACGTGCGCGAAGTGATCGCGCGCGTGGTCGACGGCAGCGAATTCGACGAGTTCAAGGCCCGCTACGGCACGACGCTGGTGTGCGGCTTCGCCCACATCTACGGCGTGAAGGTCGGCATCATCGCGAATAACGGCATCCTGTTCTCGGAGTCGGCGCTGAAGGGCACCCACTTCATCGAGCTGTGCTGCCAGCGCAAGATCCCGCTGGTGTTCCTGCAGAACATCACCGGCTTCATGGTCGGACAGAAATACGAGGCCGGTGGCATCGCCAAGCACGGCGCCAAGNNACTACGGCATGTGCGGCCGCGCCTTCTCTCCGCGCTTCCTGTGGATGTGGCCGAACGCGCGCATCTCCGTGATGGGCGGCGACCAGGCCGCCTCGGTGCTGGCGACGGTGAAACGCGACGGCATCGAAGCCAGGGGCGGCCAGTGGTCGCAGGACGAGGAAGCCGCGTTCAAGCAGCCGATCAAGGAGCAGTACGAGCACCAGGGCCACCCGTATTACGCCAGCGCGCGCCTGTGGGACGACGGCGTGATCGATCCGGCCGACACGCGGATGGTGCTGGGTCTAGGTCTCTCGGCGGCGCTGAACGCGCCGATCGAAGAAACGAAGTTCGGCGTCTTCCGCATGTAAAAGGACAGATCATGGACTATCACACCCTCAGCATCGCGATCACCGACAAGATCGCCACCGTCACCCTGAACCGCCCGGAACTGCGCAACGCCTTCAACGAACAGGCGATCGCCGAGCTGGCGCTGGCCTTCGACGAACTCGGCCGCAACGAGCTGGTGCGCGCCATCGTCCTGGCCGCCAACGGCCCGGCCTTCTGCGCCGGCGCCGACCTGAACTGGATGAAGAAGATGGCCGGCTACTCGCACGACGAGAATCATGCCGACGCCTTGCGCCTGGCCGACATGCTGCGCACGATCTACCTGTGCCCGAAGCCCACGATCGCCAAGGTGCAGGGCGACTGCTATGCCGGCGGCATGGGCCTGGTTGCAGCCTGCGACATCGTGGTCGCCGCCGAAGGAGTAAACTTCTGCCTGTCCGAAGTGAAGCTGGGCCTGATCCCGGCGACGATTTCGCCCTACGTGATCAAGGCCATGGGCGAGCAGGCCGCGCGCCGTTACTTCATCACCGCCGAGCGTTTCGACGCCACGGTGGCGCAGCGCCTGGGCTTTGCCCATGAGGTCGTGCCGCTGGAGGAGCTCGACATCACGGTGATGGGCATCGTGCGCGGCCTGGTCTCGAACAGCCCGCATGCCGTCGGCGAAGCGAAGAAGCTGGTGCGCGAGATCGTCGGCCAGCCGGTCAGCGACGCACTTCTGGACGACACGGCGCGCCGCATCGCGGAGATCCGCGCCTCAGGCGAGGGACGCGAAGGCGTTTCTTCCTTCCTGGAGAAGCGCAAGCCCTCATGGCTGAACTAGAGAAGCATTGGATTCATTTTGAAGCAACACACATCGTCCGACTGGATCGCACGCAGCCTGCGCAGCGTGTGGCATCCCTGCACGCAGATGCAGCACCACGAGGAAGTGCCGCTGATCGCGGTCAGCCACGGCAAAGGCGCCTGGCTGTACGACCACGAAGGGCGGCGCTACCTCGACGGCATCAGCTCGTGGTGGGTCAACCTGTTCGGACACGCGAACCCGCGCATCAACGCGGCGCTGAAAGACCAGCTCGATAAACTCGAGCACGCGATGCTGGCCGGCTTCACCCACGAGCCGGTGATCGAACTGTCGGAGCAGCTCGCCGCGCTCACCGGCCACGCGCTCGGCCACGCCTTCTACGCCTCCGACGGCGCGTCGGCGGTCGAGATCGCGATGAAGATGAGTTTTCACACCTGGCGCAATGCCGGCTACCCGGACAAGCAGGAATTCGTCTGCCTGCAGGGCAGCTACCACGGCGAGACCATCGGCGCCCTGGCCGTCACCGACGTGCCGCTGTTCAAGGACGCCTACGGCCCGCTGCTGCGCGCCGCCCACGTGGTGGCGTCGCCCGACGCACGCAATGCCAGCGAAGGCGAGTCGAGCCAGGACGTGGCGCGCCGCGCATTGCAGGACGTGGAAAAACTGTTCGAAGAACGCGGCAACAAGATCGCGGCCATCATCGTCGAGCCGCTGGTGCAGTGCGCGACCGGCATGGCGATGTACGACCCGCTCTACCTGGAACTGCTGCGCGAGCTGTGCGACCGCCACCACGTGCACCTGATCGCCGACGAGATCGCGGTCGGCTGCGGCCGCACCGGCACCTTCTTCGCCTGCGAGCAGGCGGCGATCTGGCCGGATTTCCTGTGCCTGTCGAAGGGCATCAGCGGCGGCTACCTGCCTTTGTCGCTGGTGCTCACCACCGACGAGATATACCAGGCCTTCTACAGCGAAGACATTACGCGCGGCTTCCTGCATTCGCACTCCTACACCGGCAACCCGCTGGCCTGCCGCGCCGCCCTGGCGACGCTGCAGATCTTCCGCGACGACGACGTGTTGAACCGCAACCGCGAGCTGGCAACCAAGATGACGGTGGCGCTGGCGCCGCTGGCCGAGCACGAGCGCACCCAGCAGTTCCGCCAGCGCGGCATGATCTTCGCGTTCGACGCCATCGAACCGGACCCGGCCAAGGCCTCGAGCTTCGCGCGCCGCTTCTTCACGGCCGCCGTCGAGAAGGAGCTGCTGCTGCGCCCGATCGGCCGCACCGTCTACATGATGCCGCCCTACGTGCTGGACGACGAGGAGATCGAACTCCTCGCCGTGCGCACCCGGGCCGTGTTCGAATCCGTGATCGGGGCGTGAGCATGGATCTGATCGCAAGCGTCGACCGCAAGCTCGCGGCGCTGGAAGGGCAAAGCCTGACGCGCCGCCGCCGCATCGCCGACACGGCCTGCGCGCCCGAGCAAACGGTCGACAGCCGCCCCATGCTGGCCTTCTGCAGCAACGACTACCTGGGTCTTGCGAGCCACCCGCGCGTGGTCGAGGCCCTGCGCGAAGGCGCGAGCACGTACGGCGCCGGCAGCGGCGCCTCGCACCTGATCAGCGGCCATAGCCGCGCGCACGCGGTCCTGGAAGAGCGCCTGGCGGCGTTCGTGGCGCCGCACCTCATCGATGCGCGCGCGCTCTACTTCAGCACCGGCTACATGGCGAATTTGGCCGTGCTGACCGCGCTCGGCGCAGACACGGACGCCATGATCTTCTCGGAGGCGCTGAACCACGCCTCGCTGATCGACGGCGCCCGCCTGGCGCGCGCCGGCGTAACGGTCTAT
>DOUW01000206.1:1051-3816 GCA_003520365.1 Massilia sp. | reverse complement strand
GTCGACGATGCCCACGGCTTCGGCGTGCTCGGAGAACACGGACGCGGCGCGCTGGAACACTGCGCGCTGCGCTCGCCGAACCTGGTGTATGTCGGCACGCTGGGCAAGGCGGCCGGCGTCTCCGGCGCCTTCGTCGCCGCGCATGCGAGCGTGGTCGAGCTGCTGGTCCAGCGCGCCCGGCCCTACATCTACACCACGGCTTCGCCGCCGGCCATCGCCCATGCGCTGCTCACCAGCCTGGACATCATCGCGGGCGAGGAGGGGGCACGGCTGCGCGCTCACCTTGCAGCGCTGATCGAGCGGCTGGATGCATCGCTACAGCTGACCCGCTGGCAGCGCCCGGCCTCGCACACGCCGATACAGCCGATCGTCATCGGCGCCAACGACGAGGCGCTGCGCGTGGCGGCAAGCCTGCATGCGCAAGGCCTGTGGGTGCCGGCGATCCGCCCGCCCACCGTGCCCGCGCACACGGCGCGCCTGCGCGTGACGCTGTCCGCAGCCCACACTTTTGACCAGGTCGCCCGGCTGGCCGGCGCCATCAACGAACTGGAGGCCATGTGACCCGCAACCTCAACGAACCCCAGGAACCGGCGGTCGAAACCGCCGTCGTGCAGCCGCCGGTGCAAACGGAGCCGATCGATGCGCCAGCGCCGGCCGTGTCCGAAGCCCTGGCCGCCGAAGGCATCCCCTCGCGCTTTGCCTGCTTCGTCACCGGCACCGACACCGAGATCGGCAAGACCCTGGTGTCCGCCGCGATCCTCCATAAACTGGTCGAAGCCGGCCAGCGCGCCTGCGGCATGAAGCCGATCGCCGCCGGCGCCGAACTGGTCGACGGTATACTCCACAACGAGGACGCCGACATGCTGGCCGCCGCCGGCAACGTCCACCTGCCGCAGAACATCACCACGCCCTTCCTGCTGCGCGAACCCTGCGCGCCGCACGTGGCCGCCGCGCTCGAAGGCGTGACGATCGACCCGGTGCCGATCATCGCGGCGTATGCCGAGATCTCGGCCGCGTCGGATTCGGTCGTGGTCGAGGGCGTGGGCGGCTTCCGTGTGCCGTTCACCGACACCTTCGACAGCGCCGACCTGGCCGCCCAGCTGAACCTGCCGGTGATCCTGGTGGTCGGCATGCGCCTGGGCTGCATCAGCCATGCCCTGCTGACGGTGGAAGCCATCGTCGCGCGCGGCCTGGTGCTGGCCGGCTGGGTCGCCAACACGGCCGACCCCGACATGCGCTTCTTCGACGAAAACATCGAGGCGCTTGCAGCGCGCATCCCGGCCCCACTGCTCGGCATCGTGCCGCGCCTCGAACACGCTACCGCCGCCAACGCGGCCCGATTCATCGATCTCGCGGGACTGCCGGGCTGGCCGTCCCTGCGAACTCAGGCACCACAATAAGGAAACACCATGAACGCCCCACACACCGTCGCCCTCCATCGCCCGACCGCCGCCATCAAGGAACGGCTTGATGCTACCTGGCCGCTGGCCGACGTCCTGGCCCTGTTCGAACTGCCGTTCAACGAGCTGATGTTCCGCGCCCAGCAGGCGCACCGCACCCACTTCCCGGACGGCGACGTCGAGCTGGCGACCCTGCTGTCGATCAAGACCGGCGGCTGCGAGGAAGACTGCGGCTACTGCCCGCAGGCCGCGCGCTACGACACCGGCGTCGAAGCCAAGAAGATCCTCGACATCGACACCGTGCTCGACGCCGCGCGCGAGGCGAAAGCCAACGGCGCCACCCGCTTCTGCATGGGCGCCGCCTGGCGCAGCCCGAAAGAGCGCGACATGGCCAAAGTCGAAGAGATGGTGCGCGAAGTGAAAGCGCTGGGCATGGAAACCTGCGCCACCCTGGGCATGCTGGAAGAGGGACAAGCCGAACAACTGAAGAACGCCGGCCTCGATTTTTATAACCACAACATCGACACCGCGCCGGACTTCTACAACAACGTGATCTCGACCCGCGAATACCAGGACCGCCTGGACACGCTGGGCCGCGTGCGCAACGCCGGCCTGAAGGTCTGCTGCGGCGGCATCGTCGGCATGGGAGAAACGCGCGAGCAGCGCGCCGGCCTGCTCGCCCAGCTGGCGAACCTGAATCCGTATCCGGAATCGGTGCCGGTCAACCACCTGGTGCAGGTCGAAGGCACGCCGCTGCACGGCCTCGATCCGCTCGACCCGCTGGAATTCGTGCGCACCATCGCGGTCGCGCGCATCACCATGCCCAAGGCGCGCGTGCGCCTGTCGGCCGGCCGCCGCCAGCTGGGCGAGGCGGTGCAGGCCATGTGCTTCATGGCCGGCGCCAATTCGATCTTCTACGGCGACAAGCTGCTCACCACCGGCAACCCGGAAGCGGAAGACGACCGCGCGCTGCTGGCCAAGCTGGGCCTGAAAACCCGCTCGGCCACGCTGGAGTCGGCGCCGAAGGAAGCCTGCGGCTGCTGATACCCACCAGGAGCGCCTGAGGATCTTTCAGGCGCTCGAACCCGATCAACACAGAGAATATATAAAGCGAGACAAACGCATGTTCACCAAGATCCTCATCGCCAACCGTGGCGAAATCGCCTGCCGTGTCGCCGCCACCGCGCGCCGCATGGGAATCCGTACCGTCGCCGTGTATTCCGAAGCGGATGCCGGCGCCAAGCACGTGGCGGTCTGCGATGAGGCGGTGTTGATCGGGCCGGCGCCGGCCAAGGAAAGCTACCTGCGCGGCGACAAGATCATCGAAGTCGCGCTGGCCACCGGCGCCCAGGCGATCCACCCGGG
>DOUW01000206.1:0-788 GCA_003520365.1 Massilia sp. | reverse complement strand
CGCGACTGCTCGGTGCAGCGCCGCCACCAGAAGGTGCTGGAAGAAGCGCCGGCACCGGGCATGACGCAACACCGCCGCGCCGACATGGGCGAAGCGGCGGTGGCCGCCGCGCGCGCCGTCGGCTACGTCGGCGCCGGCACGGTCGAATTCATCGCCAACCAGGACGGCTCGTTCTACTTCATGGAGATGAACACGCGCCTGCAAGTGGAACATCCGGTGACCGAGATGATCACCGGGACCGACCTGGTCGAATGGCAGCTGCGCGTGGCCGCGGGCCAGCCGCTGCCGAAAAAACAACACGAGCTGGCGATCCACGGCCACGCGATCGAGGCGCGCATCTACGCCGAGAACCCGGAGAAGGGTTTCCTGCCCTCGATCGGCACGCTGCGCCACATGGATACCCCAACCGCCGTCAGCTTCGAGCTGGGCGGCACCGCTGGTGTCGAACCGGCCGCCGTGCGCATCGATTCCGGCGTGCGCGAAGGCGATGCGATCTCGCCATTTTACGACCCGATGATCGCGAAACTGATCGTCTGGGGCGCGGACCGCACCCAGGCGCTGGCGCGCCTGTCGCAGGCGTTATCCGAATTCCAGATCGTCGGCCTGGCCACCAACATCGCCTTCCTGAAACGCCTGGTCGAGGGCGAAGCCTTTGCAACCGCCGACCTCGATACCGGCCTGATCGAGCGTCACCACGCTTCGCTGTTCCCGGCCTCCAAGGCGGCGCCGGCGGGCGCGCTGGCGCTGGCCGCGGTGGCGCTGATCGAAGCGGAAAAGCAGCAGTCGAG
>DOUW01000133.1 GCA_003520365.1 Massilia sp. | reverse complement strand
ATCGAAGCGCTGGGCCGGCGCCGCATCGACCGGGATGTTCGCCGCCTCGAAGCGGTACTCGCCGTCGATCAGCGCGCCCAGGGTGGCGGGCATGCCGAAACGCGCGGCCAGGCCGCCGGTGGCGCGCTGGCCCATGAAATTGGCGATGACCGCCAGGTGCACGCGTTCGATCGCCGGGTTCAGGCGACGGCAAGCCTGGGCCAGGTTGTGGAAGGTGTTGCCAGTGCTGGCTTCGTCGTCGACCAGCACGATGGTCTGCGCCCGCAGCAGCAGCTCCTGTTCGTGTTGGCTTGAGGGCATGTGCAGGAACTGGCGCGGCGCGTGGCTATGGGCTTCCTCGAATTCGATGATGGGACCCGTGCCGACGCGGTAGCGCGTGGTATGCAGGAACAGAGCGTCGCGGTCCGGATTGGCGCGCAGCCAGGCCTCGAACACGCCCTGGCCCAGGCCCACGGCCGTCTCGGCCATGGCGATGAAGAGCACCGGGCCGCTGCCGTCGGGCACGCCGGCGGCCAGGCGCGCGTGCACGTCGAGCATGGTCGATGGACGCACCGGCCAGTGCTTGCCCAGCACCTTGCTGAGGAACAGGAAGCCGCGCTTGGCGTTGGCGCGCGCGGCAAAGCCGAGCAGCGCGTCGAGTTCGTCCGCGCCGTTATACAGATCGATGTCGAGCAGGCCGGTAGGCAGGCGCTCGCTGCGGCGGACCGGCAGGCCGGCCTCAAGGCGCGCGTTCATGCCAGCTCCACGGCGCGGCTCAGTTCGCCGACGCGGATGCCGTTGCGCACCGGTGCGACCTCGACCTTGTCGAAACCGTCGGCGAAGCCGGCAAGCGCAATGTACGGCAGGTTGGGGCCGGCCACGCAGGCCATGCCGATGCCGCCCGACATGCGCGGATTAATCTCGAGCAGGCGCGCGCGTCCTCCCGCTTCGCGGAACTGCACGTTGAACAGGCCGTTCAGGCCATAGGCCTGCGCCAGGCGCGCGGTGGCGTCGAGGATCTCGGCGCGCTGGTCGATGCGCTGGCCGGCGCCGGCTTGCGTGCCTTTGCGGCGCGCGACCGCCGCCACCAGGCGGCCATTGTCGCCGACGCAGTCGACGCTGTATTCGCGCCCGTCCAGGTATTCCATCAGCAGCATGTCGCGGAACTCGCCGAGGGCGGGCAGGGCGCGCCGGAAATCGTCGAGCGAGACGTGGTATTCGGCGCCGGCCATCAGGAGCTCGGCGCTGCTGCGCGTCTCGTCCAGCACGGCAAAGCCGAGGCCATAGATCGAGCGCGAGGGTTTCACGCACAGTTTGGCGTGACGGCGGCGCAGCTGGTCGTAGGCATCTTCGAAACCGGCGGCGTCGCGGAAAGCGCGGAACTCGGCCACGGGTGCGTCGGGCAGGTCGGCTTCGCGGTAGAAGCGGCCCTTGTCGTGGATCAGCTGCAGGTTTTCTTCGGAGGCGCAACTCAGGACGCGGGTGCCGACCGCGGCGAAGCGCGCGTGGGCGCCGGCCAGCAGGGTGGCTTCGCGGCCGGGGACGAAGATGGCGACCGCGTGCGTGCGGCAGAAGTCCAGGCACCAGTCGAGGTAGGCCTGTCCTTCGAGCCCGGTCGGCTCCGGGTGGAATTCGTGGGCGGCGCGCGCCACCGGCGATTGCGGATTCGGATTGCTGTGGATGATGTGGAAGCGGCCGTCGACGTCGTCGCGGCGGATCAGCTCGATCGCAGCGTGGACGGACGAGAACGTACGGTTGAACCAGACGCGCATGAAGTCCTTGTATTACTGAGGAAGATTGCCCCGCGCAGGGCGGGGCAGGGCGGGGGCGGGGGCGGGGAGCAGGGGAGAGGACTTCCCTGCGATCCGGACACCGGGCCCGGATTACACGTTGACGCCGAACGAGCGCGCGAGTGGGCCCAGGCCGCCGTTGTAGCCCTGGCCGACGGCGCGGAATTTCCAGTCGCC
Source organism: Massilia sp. (assembly GCA_003520365.1). GTDB lineage: Bacteria > Pseudomonadota > Gammaproteobacteria > Burkholderiales > Burkholderiaceae_D > Telluria > Telluria haematophila. The sequence continues at coordinate 16,063 of DOUW01000133.1, read as the reverse complement.
GCCTGCGCGGTACAGTTCGCCGAAGATCATCGCGGTCTCGGTCGAGCTGTCTTCCGACAGGTCGTAGCGTGCGATCTCGCCGTTGGTGCCGGCGTTGACGCAGCGGATGAAGGCCTTGCCGATCATGCCGAAGTTCTGGCGGCGCGCTTCGGCATCGTGGATGGTGACGCAGAACGAGATCTTGTCGACGTCGGCCGGGACCTTCGTCAGGTCGACGGTGACGGTTTCGTCGTCGCCGTCGCCCTGGCCGGTGGTGTTGTCGCCGTTATGGACGACCGAGCCGTCGGTCGACTTCAGGTTGTTATAGAAGATGAAGTCGGCGTCGCCGCGCACCTTGGCGTCGGACTTCAGCATGAAGGCGCTGCCGTCCAGGTCGAAAGCCGCGCCGTCGGTCGAGCGCGGGTCCCAGCCGAGGCCGATGAGGACCTTGGTGAGGTTCGGTGCTTCCTTGCTGAGGTTGACGTTGCCGCCTTTTTGCAAACTGATTGCCATTACAGCTCCTTTCGTTGGAGTGAATATTGCAGTGGATACCGCCGTCCCTGACGGCGGCGGCCTAGATTCCCGCCCGGCCTGGAGTCGATTTGCATCGACTGCCAATATAGGCGTTAATTATTCGATTGTACACAGCTGGCCTTATGGCAGGCTTAGGCGGGGTGAGCGGTTTCCTAGCGCACGGTGCGCGGCGGGCGTGGGGCTGTTGCCTGTGCCGTTATCGGTATTCATGATCCGCGTGGGCACAGGTGCCCACCCTACAGGACAGGCCGCCGACTCGCGGCGGCAAACACCGAAACCGCTTTCGCCTTTTCCGGCCGCGAGTCCGCGGCGCCTCCCGTAGGGTGGGCACTCGTGCCCACGCGGATCATGCGAACCGCGGACAGGGCAGGCAACAGCCCCACAAACGCCTGCGCACCTGAAGGCAAGCGCCCCAAAAACATTTCTCAAACTCAGCTATTGCAAACCGTCGATGCCTTCCCTATAATGCGGGACCTCGGGCGGTTAGTTCAGTTGGTTAGAATACTTGGTCGACATCCAAGGGGTCGCAGGTTCGAATCCTGCACCGCCCACCAAACACTTCAACTATGCGCAGAGCCCTTCGCGGTTCTGCAGAGAAAAGGCGCATTGGTGCCTTTTCTGTGCTGGCCAGCTAGGCCAGATTCCTTCTTCTCCACGCTACTGCGAAAAATGCGCAACAGGGGTCACATACCCCCGATTAACTTGTTGCGTCAAGCCCTTTTGCGCGCTATACTAGCCGGCTTCGGTATGGATTCATCCTTTTGGATCCGTACTTTTTCTAGTAGTTAAACAACCCCCGCCCAATCGTAGGTGGGAATGGAGAAAAAATGAGCCTGGGCCTTCTCGGTCGCAAGGTTGGCATGATGCGCATCTTCACGGATGACGGGGATTCGATCCCAGTCACCGTGCTCGACGTATCGAACAACCGTGTTGCGCAAATCAAAACTCCTGAAACCGACGGCTATGCCGCAGTTCAGGTCGCATTCGGTCAACGTCGCGCTTCCCGCGTGACCAAGGCTGTTGCGGGTCACCACGCTAAAGCTGGCGTGGAAGCCGGCACGATGCTGAAGGAATTCCGCGTCGAAGCCGCCAAGGCAGCCGAACTCAAAGCCGGCGACGCCGTCAACGTTTCGCTGTTCGAAGTCGGCCAGAAAATCGACGTGCAAGGCACCTCGATCGGTAAGGGCTACGCCGGTACCATCAAGCGTTACAACTTCGCATCGGGCCGTGCAACCCACGGTAACTCGCGTTCGCACAACGTTCCTGGCTCCATCGGTATGGCGCAGGATCCGGGCCGCGTGTTCCCTGGCAAGCGCATGACCGGTCACATGGGCGACGTTACCGTCACCACCCAGAACCTGGAAATCGCTCGTATCGACGCTGAGCGTCAACTGCTGCTGGTGAAAGGTGCCGTTCCTGGCGCCAAGAACGGTCAAGTGATCGTCAAGCCGGCTGTCAAAGTCAAAGCCAAGAAAGGAGCTTAAATATGGAACTTCAGCTCCTGAATGAGCAAGGTCAAGCTGGCGCCGGCGTTGCCGCCGCCGATACCGTGTTCGGCCGCGAATACAACGAAGCCCTGATTCACCAGGTCGTGGTCGCCTACGCTGCTAACGCACGCAGCGGCAACCGCAAGCAGAAAGACCGTGAAGAAGTCAGCCACACCACGAAGAAGCCATGGCGCCAGAAGGGCACCGGCCGCGCTCGTGCTGGTATGTCGTCGTCGCCTCTGTGGCGCGGCGGTGGTCGTATCTTCCCGAACACCCCGGACGAGAACTTCTCGCACAAGGTCAACAAGAAGATGTTCCGCGCAGGTATCTGCTCGATCTTCTCGCAGCTGGCCCGCGAAGGCCGTCTGAACGTTGTCGAAAACCTGTCGATCGAAGCTCCGAAGACCAAGCTGCTGTCGCAAAAGCTGCAGGGCATGGGCCTGGAATCGGTCCTGGTGATCACCGACACCATCGATGAAAACCTGGAACTGGCATCGCGCAACCTGCCGAACGTGCTGGTCGTCGAGCCGAAAGCGGCCGATCCGATGTCGCTGGTGTTCTACAAGAAAGTCCTGGTCACCAAAGCTGCTCTGGCCAAGATCGAGGAGATGTACGCATGAGCACCGCAATCAAATTTAGCGAAGAGCGCCTGATGAAGGTGCTGCTGGCTCCGGTCATTTCCGAGAAGGCCACCTTCGTCGCGGAAAAGAACGAGCAGATCGTGTTCAAGGTTCTGCCGGACGCAACCAAGCCGGAAATCAAGGCTGCCGTCGAACTGCTGTTCAAAGTCGAAGTGGAATCGGTGCAAACCGTGAACCGCGAAGGCAAGCAGAAGCGTGCAGGTCGTTTCACCGGTCGCCGCAACCACACCAAGCGCGCTTTCGTGTGCCTGAAGCCAGGCCAGGAAATCAATTTTGTCGAGGAGGCTAAATAATGGCACTCGTTAAGATGAAGCCAACCTCCCCAGGCCGCCGCGGCATGGTGAAGGTTGTGAACGCCGACCTGTACAAAGGTCGTCCGTTCGCAGCCCTGGTTGAGAAGAAATCGAAGACCGCTGGCCGTAACAACAACGGTCACATCACCACCCGCCACATCGGCGGTGGTCACAAGCATCACTACCGCCTGGTTGACTTCAAGCGCAACAAGGACGGTATCCCGGCCAAGGTCGAGCGTATCGAATACGACCCGAACCGCAGCGCGCACATCGCTCTGGTGTGCTACGCCGACGGTCATCGTGCGTACATCATCGCCACCAAAGGCATGGCTGTGGGCGATACCGTCATGAACGGCTCGGAAGCGCCGATCAAGTCGGGTAACTGCCTGCCGATCCGTAACATCCCGGTCGGCACCACCATGCACTGCGTCGAAATGCTGCCAGGTAAGGGTGCCCAGATGGCCCGTACCGCCGGCGCCGGCGTGGTCCTGATGGCCCGTGAAGGCACCTACGCCCAGGTTCGCCTGCGCTCGGGTGAAGTGCGCCGCGTGCACATCGAGTGCCGCGCGACGGTTGGCGAAGTCGGCAACGGCGAGCACAACCTGCGCAAGATCGGTAAAGCTGGTGCGATGCGCTGGCGCGGTGTTCGTCCGACCGTTCGCGGTGTGGTCATGAACCCGATCGACCACCCGCACGGTGGTGGTGAAGGCCGTACGGCTGCCGGTCGTCATCCGGTGTCGCCATGGGGCCAGCAGACCAAGGGCAAGAAGACGCGTTCGAACAAGCGCACTTCGTCGATGATCGTCTCGCGCCGCGGCAAGAAATAAGGATAAATCATGACTCGTTCATTGAAAAAAGGGCCGTTCGTTGACGCCCACCTGGTGAAAAAAGTCGAAGCCGCGCAAGCGACCAAAGACAAGAAGCCAGTCAAAACCTGGTCGCGCCGCTCGACGATCACTCCGGACTTCATCGGTCTGACGATCGCTGTCCACAACGGCAAGCTGCACGTGCCGGTGTACGTCTCGGAGAACATGGTCGGCCACAAGCTCGGCGAATTCGCGCTGACCCGTACGTTCAAGGGCCACGCTGCTGACAAGAAGGCGAAACGATAATGGAAACTAAAGCAATCCTCAAAGGCGTTCGCCTGTCGGAACAGAAGGGCCGCCTGGTTGCGGACCTGATCCGTGGCAAGAAGGTTGACGCAGCACTCAACATTCTGCAGTTCAGCCCGAAGAAGGGCGCGACCATCATCAAGAAGGTTCTGGAGTCGGCAATCGCCAACGCGGAACACAATGATGGCGCCGACATCGACGAGCTGAAGGTCACCCAGATCTACGTCGAAAAGGGCCCGATCCTGAAGCGCTTCACCGCACGTGCGAAGGGCCGCGGCGATCGTATTTCGAAACAATCCTGTCACATCTACGTGACTGTCGGTAACTAAGGGGTCACACGATGGGTCAGAAAATCCACCCAACCGGCTTCCGCCTGGCGGTCACCCGTAACTGGGCGTCGCGCTGGTACGCTGGCAACGGCAACTTCGCCGACATGCTGAAGGAAGACCTGGAAGCTCGCGCTTTCCTGAAGAAGAAGCTGAAGAACGCTTCGGTCGGCCGTATCGTCATCGAGCGTCCTGCCAAGAACGCACGCTTCACGATCTACTCGTCGCGTCCAGGCGTCGTGATCGGCAAGAAGGGCGAAGACATCGAAGTGCTGAAGTCGTCGCTGACGAAGATCATGGGCGTGCCTGTGCACGTCAATATCGAAGAGATCCGCAAGCCGGAAATCGATTCGCAGCTGATCGCCGACTCGATCTCGCAGCAGCTCGAAAAGCGCATCATGTTCCGTCGCGCCATGAAGCGCGCGATGCAGAACGCCATGCGTCTGGGCGCTGTCGGCATCAAGATCATGTCGTCGGGCCGCCTGAACGGCATCGAGATCGCACGTACCGAATGGTACCGCGAAGGCCGTGTGCCTCTGCACACCCTGCGCGCCGACATCGACTACGGCACCAGCGAAGCATCGACCACCTACGGCATCATCGGCGTCAAGGTGTGGGTCTACAAGGGCGATCGTTCGGCAACGGGCGAAGCACCTGTGATCGACGTCCCGGCCGACGAGAAGAAGCCACGCGGCCCGCGTCGCGATGATGGCAAGCCGGGCGGCCGTCCGCGCCCAGGCGCCAAACCAGGAGCCGCTCCAGCAGGTCGTCGCGCCGCTGCCAAGCCGGCTGAGAAAGCAGGAGAATAAAGATGCTGCAGCCATCCCGCAGAAAGTATCGTAAAGAGCAGAAGGGCCGTAACACCGGCATTTCGCACAGCCGCGGCACCGCTGTGTCGTTCGGCGAATTCGGCCTGAAGGCAGTTGCCCGCGGCCGTATCACCGCACGCCAGATCGAAGCCGCACGTCGTGCGATGACCCGTCACATCAAGCGTGGCGGCCGTATCTGGATCCGTATCTTCCCGGACAAGCCGATCTCGAACAAGCCGGCCGAAGTCCGTATGGGTAACGGTAAAGGTAATCCGGAGTACTACGTCGCTGAAATCCAGCCAGGCAAAGTCCTGTACGAGATGGACGGCGTTGCTGAAGAACTGGCGCGCGAAGCGTTCCGCCTGGCCGCTGCCAAACTGCCGCTGGCGACCACTTTCGTGGTCCGTCAAGTCGGCCAATAACAGGAGTTGAATATGAAAGCATCGGAACTCCGCGGCAAGGACCAGGAAGCGCTGCAGAAGGAGCTGAATGAGCTGCTGAAGGCCCAGTTCGGCCTGCGCATGCAAATCGCTACCCAGCAGCTGGGCAATACCGCGCAGCTCAAGAAAGTACGTCGCGACATCGCGCGTGTGAAGACTGTGATGAACTCGAAGGAAGCCAAATGAACGACACCACTAAAACGGCGCTGAAGCGTACGCTGGTCGGCAAGGTCGTGTCCGACAAAATGGACAAGACGGTGACCGTCCTGATCGAGCGTCACGTGAAGCACCCGCTGTACGGCAAGATCATCGTGCGCTCGAACAAGTACCACGCGCACGACGAGACCAACCAGGCCAAGACCGGCGACACGGTCGAGATCCAGGAAGGTCGCCCGATCTCGAAGACGAAGGCGTGGACCGTGACCCGTGTTGTACAGGTCGCACAGGTTCTGTAAAGCCTGAAAATTTGTCTTGCGGGGCCCGCTGGTATCTGAGATACTAGCGGGCTTCGTTCATGTGTTGCCGCAGTTTGTCCCCCTCGGTAACTGCGGCCTGTACGAAGCTATTGGAAAGTCCAATCACCCAATCGGACGCTCATGCATTGAGCGGACGGCGGGACCAAGACTGACCGCAGGCCTACGGTTCGCCGTGGGGTTTCTTCGGCTTAAGTTGGGAAAGAAAATACTATGATTCAAACTGAAAGCCGGCTCGAAGTGGCCGACAATACCGGTGCGAAAGAAGTACTGTGCATCAAGGTATTGGGCGGCTCCAAGCGCCGTTATGCGAGCATTGGCGACATCATCAAGGTAACCGTCAAGGTTGCTGCGCCACGTGGTCGCGTCAAAAAAGGTGAAATTTATAACGCTGTGGTTGTGCGTACCGCCAAAGGTGTGCGCCGCCAAGACGGCTCCCTGGTGAAGTTCGACGGCAACGCCGCTGTCCTGCTGAATTCCAAGCTGGAACCGATTGGTACCCGTATCTTCGGACCGGTCACGCGCGAGCTGCGTACCGAAAAGTTCATGAAGATCGTGTCCCTGGCACCTGAAGTTCTGTAAGGAGTCGCAATGGATAAGATTCGTAAAAACGACGAAGTCATCGTTTTGACCGGTAAAGACAAGGGCAAGCGTGGCGTGGTTTCGCGTCGCGTCGACGCCGAGCACGTGATCGTCGACGGCGTGAACGTGGCCAAGAAGGCCGTCAAGCCGAACCCGATGACCGGCGTCACTGGTGGTATCGTCGACAAGGCGATGCCGATTCACGTCTCCAACGTCGCGCTGTTCAACGCCGCGACCGGCAAGGCTGACCGCGTAGGCTTCAAAGACCAGGACGGCAAGAAAGTCCGCGTCTACAAGTCCTCCGGCGAAGTTGTGAAGGTTTAAGATCATGGCCCGTCTCCAACAATTCTACAAAGAAAAAGTCGTCGCTGACCTGACCGAGAAATTCGGCTACAAGTCGGTGATGGAAGTGCCGCGCCTGACCAAGATCACCCTGAACATGGGTCTGTCGGAAGCTGTCGCAGACAAGAAGGTCATCGAACACGCAGTGGGCGACCTGACCAAGATCGCCGGCCAGAAGCCGGTCGTCACCAAGGCACGCAAGGCAATCGCAGGTTTCAAGATCCGCGAAGGCTACCCGATCGGCACGATGGTGACCCTGCGCGGCGCCCGCATGTACGAGTTCCTGGACCGCTTCATCACCGTGGCCCTGCCGCGCGTGCGTGACTTCCNNTTCCCGGCCGCGCGTGCGTGACTTCCGCGGTGTCAACGGCAAGTCGTTCGACGGCCGTGGCAACTACAACATCGGCGTCAAAGAGCAGATCATTTTCCCGGAAATCGATTACGACAAGATCGATGCGCTGCGTGGCATGAACATCTCGATCACCACGACCGCTAAGACCGACGAAGAAGCCAAAGCGCTGCTCGCCGCCTTCAAATTCCCGTTCAGGAACTAAGAGCATGGCAAAACTTGCACTGATTAACCGCGAACAGAAGCGTGCAGACCTGGTGGAGAAATTCGCCGCAAAGCGTGCAGCTCTGAAAGCAATCATCGACGACCAGTCGAAGACCGAAGAAGAGCGTTACGAAGCGCGCCTGAAACTGCAGGCCCTGCCGCGTAATTCGGCCCCGACCCGCCAGCGTAACCGCTGCGCCATGACCGGCCGTCCACGTGGCACTTTCCGTAAATTCGGTCTGGCCCGTACCAAACTCCGTGAATTCGCGATGAAAGGCGAAATCCCGGGCATGACCAAAGCTAGCTGGTAATAGGAGAACAAGCAATGAGTATGAGCGATCCTATCGCCGATATGCTGACCCGCATTCGCAACGCACAAACTGTCCAGAAAACCACGGTCGCAATGCCGTCGTCGAAAGTCAAAGTTGCGATCGCCAACGTCCTGAAGGACGAGGGTTACATTGAGGATTTCGCCGTGACCACCGAAGGTGGCAAGTCGGAACTGAAAATCGGTTTGAAGTATTACACCGGCCGTCCGGTCATCGAGCGCATCGAGCGCGTCTCGCGTCCTGGCCTGCGCATCTACAAGGGCAAGAACGAGATCCCGTCGGTCATGAATGGCCTGGGCGTGGCAATCGTCTCGACCCCGCAGGGCGTGATGACCGACCGCAAAGCACGTGCTACCGGCGTCGGTGGCGAAGTGCTGTGCTACGTGGCTTAAGGAGTAGACATGTCTCGAGTAGCTAAGATGCCAATCGCCGTCCCGGCAGGTACCGATGTCGCGATCAACGCGTCGTCGATCACCGTCAAGGGCCCGCTCGGCACCCTGACCCAGCCGCTGAACGGCCTGGTCAAAGTGGAAAACAACAACGGCACGCTGACTTTCGACGTGGTGGACGATTCGCGTGAATCGAACGCCATGTCGGGCACCCTGCGCGCCCTGGTCAACAACATGGTTACCGGCGTCACCAAGGGCTTCGAGCGCAAGCTGACCCTGGTGGGCGTGGGCTACAAGGCAGCTGTGCAGGGCAACGCCCTGAACCTGTCGCTGGGCTTCTCGCACCCGGTGCTGCACGCGATGCCGGAAGGCGTCACCGCGGTTACCCCGACCCCGACCGAAATCCTGATCAAGGGTATCGATCGCCAAAAGGTCGGCCAGGTTGCCGCTGAAGTGCGCGCTTACCGCTCGCCTGAGCCTTACAAGGGCAAGGGTGTCCGTTATGCGGACGAAGTGGTGAAGCTTAAAGAAACCAAGAAGAAATAATCGGAGCTGACATGGACAAGAAACAATCGCGTCTGCGTCGCGGACGCCAAACCCGCATCAAGATCGCGCAGCTGGGTGTGAATCGCCTGTCGATTCACCGCACCAACCTGCACATCTATGCGAACCTGATCAGCCCGGATGCGAAGGTCCTGGTTTCGGCTTCGACGCTGGAAGCAGAAGTACGCGCCGAGCTGGGCGGTAAAGCTGGTGCCGGCGGCAACGCTGCAGCAGCTGCCCTGGTTGGCAAGCGCGTCGCAGAAAAAGCACTGAAAGCAGGGATCACCGAAGTCGCATTCGACCGTTCGGGTTTCCGTTACCACGGCCGTGTGAAGGCGCTGGCAGATGCCGCGCGTGAAGCCGGTCTGAAGTTCTAAGGAAGAATCGTCATGGCAAAAATGCAAGCGAAAATGGCAAGCGACAAGCCGGATGATGGCATGCGCGAAAAAATGATCGCGATCAACCGCGTCACCAAGGTGGTGAAGGGTGGTCGTATCATGGGTTTTGCAGCGCTGACCGTTGTCGGTGACGGCGATGGCCGCATCGGCATGGGCAAGGGCAAGTCGAAGGAAGTTCCTGTCGGCGTGCAGAAAGCAATGGAAGAAGCCCGCCGCAACCTGATCAAGGTGCCCCTCAAGAACGGTACGCTGCACCACACCGTTACCGGTCGTCACGGCGCCTCGCGCGTCATGATGTCGCCGGCCAAGCCGGGTACCGGCGTGATCGCTGGTGGCGCAATGCGCGCTATCTTCGAGGTGATGGGCGTGACCGACGTGGTCGCCAAGTCGACCGGTTCGTCGAACCCGTACAACCTGGTTCGCGCGACCCTCGACGGTCTGGCAAAAATGAGCACCCCGGCTGACATCGCTGCCAAGCGCGGCAAGTCGGTTGAAGACATCCTGGGTTAAGGGGAAGAAACATGGCAAACACTGTCAAAGTCAAGCTCGTCAAGGGCCTGATCGGTACCCGTCAGGATCACCGTGCCACCGTGCGCGGCCTGGGTCTGCGTCGTGTCAACTCGGTTTCCGAGCTGCAGGACACCCCAGCTGTGCGTGGCATGATCAACAAAGTCGCGTACCTCGTTAAAGTTGTCTCGTAAGCGACAGCTTACGTACGGAGAAATCAATGGAACTCAATACCATTCAACCTGCTGACGGCGCCAAGCACGCGAAGCGTCGCGTCGGCCGCGGTATCGGCTCCGGCCTGGGCAAGACCGCCGGTCGCGGTCACAAGGGTCAGAAATCGCGTTCGGGCGGCTTCCACAAAGTCGGCTTCGAAGGCGGCCAGATGCCTCTGCAGCGTCGTCTGCCGAAGCGCGGCTTCAAGTCGCTCAACGCCACCTTCAAGGCCGAAGTCCGTCTGTCGGACCTGAACGCCCTGGCCGTCGGCGATGTCGACATCCTGGTGCTGAAGCAAGCGGGCATCCTGCCGGTGGTGGCACGCGACGTGCGCGTCATCCTGTCGGGCGAGATCACCAAAGCGGTGAACCTCAAGGGCCTGAAGGCGACCGCGGGCGCGAAAGCGGCCATCGAAGCAGCTGGCGGTTCGGTCGCCTAAAGCGGCCGCTGCCTGATCGGAGCAAAAATTGGCGACTAATTCACAACTTGGTAAAAGCGCCGCCGCCGGCTTCCCCTGGAGTCGGCTGTGGTTTTTGCTTGGCGCATTGGTCGTGTACCGCATCGGTGCTCACATCCCGGTCCCCGGGATCGACCCGGTAGCGCTGGCGTCACTGTTCAAGCAGAACGAAGGCGGCATCCTGGGCATGTTCAACATGTTCTCGGGTGGCGCGTTGTCCCGCTTTACCGTGTTCGCACTCGGGATCATGCCCTACATTTCGGCTTCGATCATCATGCAGCTGGCGTCGATCGTCGTGCCGCAGCTGGAAACGCTGAAGAAGGAAGGCGAAGCAGGCCGCCGCAAGATCACCCAGTACACCCGCTACGGCACGGTGGCACTGGCGTTGTTCCAGGCGTTCGGCATCGCCGTCGCGCTCGAGGCCCAGCCGGGTCTCGTGCTCGACCCCGGCATGGCATTCCGCTTCGTCACGGTCGTGACCCTGCTCACCGGCACCATGTTCCTCATGTGGCTGGGCGAGCAGATCACCGAACGTGGTCTGGGCAACGGCATTTCGATCATCATTTTCGCCGGTATCGCAGCCGGTCTGCCGTCGGCACTGGGTGGCCTGTTCACCCTGGTTTCGAACGGTTCGATCAGCAGCATTGCCGCGATCATTATCGTCATCCTGGTAGTTGCGGTTACGTATGCCGTCGTGTTCGTTGAACGCGGACAGCGCAAGATCCTCGTGAATTACGCCAAGCGCCAAGTCGGCAACAAGGTGTACGGTGGCCAAACCAGCCACCTGCCCCTGAAGCTGAACATGGCCGGCGTGATCCCGCCGATCTTCGCCTCCTCGATCATCCTGTTCCCGGCGACGATCGTTGACTGGTACACGCGAGGCAAGGACTCCAGCGGCCCGTTCATCGGGTTCCTGAAGGACCTGGCCGCCTCGCTGGCGACCGGTGAACCGATCCACGCGTTGCTGTATGCGGTGGCGATTGTGTTCTTCTGCTTCTTCTACACCGCGCTGGTATTCAACAGCAAGGAAACGGCGGACAACTTGAAGAAGAGCGGCGCGTTTGTTCCGGGCATCCGTCCGGGCGAGCAGACCGCACGCTACATCGACAAGATCCTGATGCGCCTGACCCTGGCCGGTGCAGTCTATATCACCCTGGTGTGCCTGGTGCCGGAGTTCCTGCAGTCGTTCTGGAAAGTTCCTTTCTATTTCGGCGGCACGTCGCTCCTGATCATCGTGGTGGTGACGATGGACTTCATGGCACAAGTGCAGAACTACGTCATGTCGCAGCAATATGAATCGCTGCTGCGCAAGGCGAATTTCAAGGGTGGGATTCCGACGCGATAAGCGGGGAGTACATAGACCGAATGGCAAAAGACGACGTCATCCAAATGCAAGGTGAGATTCTCGAGAATCTCCCAAATGCGACATTTCGCGTAAAGCTGGAAAACGGGCATGTGGTCCTGGGGCATATCTCGGGTAAAATGCGGATGAACTATATCCGCATCCTCCCGGGCGACAAGGTAACGGTGGAACTGACCCCGTACGACCTGTCCCGGGCGCGCATCGTATTCCGCACCAAGTAAAAAATTCAAGTAATCAGGAAGAGAGTGCAAAATGAAAGTTAATGCTTCAGTCAAGCGGATCTGCCGCAACTGCAAGATCATCAAGCGCAAGGGCGTGGTCCGCGTGATCTGCGTCGAGCCGCGTCACAAGCAGCGTCAAGGTTAAGAGGAATAACGAATGGCACGTATTGCAGGGGTTAACATCCCAAATCATCAGCACACTGTTATCGGCCTGACGGCGATTTACGGTATCGGCCGCCCGCGCTCGCAGAAGATCTGCGATGCGACCGGTATCGCGACCAACAAGAAGGTCAAGGACCTCGACGATAACGAACTCGAGAAGCTGCGCGACGAAGTTGCGAAGTTTGTCGTGGAAGGCGATCTGCGCCGCGAACTGTCCATGAACATCAAGCGTCTGATGGACCTGGGTTGCTACCGCGGCATGCGTCACCGCAAGGGCCTGCCAGTGCGCGGCCAGCGCACCCGTACCAATGCACGTACCCGCAAAGGTCCGCGCAAGGCCGCTCAATCGCTGAAGAAATAATCTAGGAATAGACCATGGCTAAGCAACAAAGCAGCGCAGCAGCGGCAGCCGCCCGCGCACGCAAGAAAGTCAAGAAGAACGTGGCTGAGGGCATCGCCCACGTCCACGCTTCGTTCAACAACACCATCATCACGATCACCGACCGCCAGGGCAACGCCCTGTCGTGGGCGACGTCGGGTGGCGCTGGCTTCAAAGGCTCGCGCAAATCGACCCCGTTCGCGGCACAGGTCGCTGCTGAAGCAGCCGGCAAGGTCGCACAGGAAAGCGGCGTGAAGAACCTGGAAGTGCGCATCAAGGGCCCTGGCCCTGGCCGTGAGTCGGCTGTGCGCGCGCTGAACAACCTGGGCATCAAGATCACCGAGATCCAGGACGTGACGCCGGTTCCGCACAACGGCTGCCGTCCGCCGAAGCGTCGTCGTATCTAAGACAAGCGGCGGGTTTGCCCGCCCTTTGTTGCAGATACCCGTCGCGGTATCAAATACGCCGGTGCAGTTGCCCGATTTCGGGTATACTGCCCGGCTATTCTCGCCTCGAACCTTCGGTCCGGGGCGTTCTTTCAGCCACGTCCGCTCAACATTGGGTCGGACTAGCGCCTGCCGCATCGCTTGCGATGCCTCCGGGGCGTGATTAATACATCAAAGGATTCAACGTGGCACGTTATATCGGACCAAAAGCAAAACTGTCGCGCCGTGAAGGCACCGACCTGTTCCTGAAGAGCGCACGTCGCTCGCTCGACTCGAAGTGCAAACTGGACGTCAAGCCAGGCCAGCACGGCGTGAAGTCGGGTGCTCGCACCTCGGACTACGGCAACCAGCTGCGTGAAAAGCAGAAGGTCAAGCGTATGTACGGCGTGCTGGAGCGCCAGTTCCGCCGCTACTTCGCAGAAGCATCGCGTCGCAAGGGCAACACCGGCGAAACCCTGCTGAAGCTGCTGGAAGCCCGTCTGGACAACGTCGCTTACCGCATGGGCTTCGGCTCGACCCGCGCCGAAGCGCGCCAGCTGGTGAGCCACAAGGCCTTCACCGTCAACGGTAACGTCGTGAACATCGCTTCGTACCAGGTCAAGGCTGGCGACGTCGTCGCCGTGCGCGAAAAGGCCAAGAAGCAGACCCGCATCATCGAAGCGCTGTCGCTGGCTGAACAAGTCGGCATGCCGAGCTGGGTCTCGGTCGACGCCAAGAAGATGGAAGGCACCTTCCGTTCGTTCCCGGAGCGTAACGAGATCGCCGCTGACGTCAACGAAGCACTGATCGTCGAACTGTACTCGCGTTAATAAAGGGTAGGGGAGAGTCGCCCACTCGCCGCGCGAGAGGGCGCTTCTCCTTTTTACGCTTTAAAAGCAATACAAATCACCACCATGCCATCAGCCTTATCGGTGTAACGAGCCGAGGGTATTGAAAAGGACATTTCATGCAAAATAGTTTGTTGAAGCCACGTATCATCGACGTCGAAGCCCTGGGCGCCGGTCACGCGAAAGTCGTGATGGAGCCGTTCGAGCGTGGCTACGGCCACACGCTGGGCAACGCGCTGCGCCGCGTGCTGTTGTCGTCGATGATCGGCTACGCGCCGACCGAAGTGACGATCGCTGGCGTCGTGCACGAGTACTCGTCGCTGGACGGCGTGCAGGAAGACGTCGTCGACCTGCTGCTGAACCTGAAGGGCGTCGTATTCAAGGTGCATAACCGCGACTCCGTCACCCTGACCCTGAAGAAGGAAGGCGAAGGCGCAGTCCTGGCATCGGACATCGATCTGCCGCATGACGTGGAACTGATCAACCCGGATCACGTGATCGCTCACCTGACCGCGGGCGGCAAGCTGGACATGCAGATCAAGGTCGAAAAAGGCCGTGGCTATGTGCCGGGTAACGTCCGTCGCCTGTCGGAAGACACCAACAAGACGATCGGCCGCATCATCCTGGACGCATCGTTCTCGCCAGTCCGCCGCGTTTCGTACGCCGTGGAATCGGCCCGTGTCGAACAGCGTACCGACCTCGACAAGCTGATCATCAACATCGAGACCAACGGCGTCATCACCCCGGAAGAAGCGATCCGCCAGTCGGCCCGCGTCCTGGTTGACCAGCTGAACGTCTTCGCCGCGCTGGAAGGCACGGAAGCCGCCGCCGAAGCACCGTCGCGTGCTCCGCTGGTCGATCCGATCCTGCTGCGTCCGGTCGACGATCTGGAACTCACGGTCCGTTCGGCAAACTGCCTGAAGGCCGAGAACATCTACTACATCGGCGACCTGATCCAGCGTTCGGAAAACGAGCTGCTCAAGACCCCGAACCTGGGCCGCAAGTCGCTCAACGAAATCAAGGAAGTCCTTGCTTCGCGCGGCCTGACCCTGGGCATGAAACTCGAGAACTGGCCTCCTGCTGGCCTCGAGAAGTAAGAAAGTCGTACCTGCCCGGACAATGTTGTCCGGGCAGTTCTAAACCCCTAGAACCGGTCCGCGGTCATGCCCTGGCATGAACGATCGAAGAACTGGAATTTATACACTCGAAAGGAAGTACCATGCGTCACCGTCACGGCCTCCGTAAGCTGAACCGTACCTCGTCCCACCGTCTCGCCATGCTGCGCAACATGACCGTCTCGCTGCTGCGTCATGAAGCCATCAAGACCACCGTGCCGAAAGCCAAGGAACTGCGTCGCGTCATCGAGCCGATCCTGACCCTGGGCAAGACCGACACCCTGGCCAACAAGCGCCTGGCATTCGCTCGCCTGCGCGACCGCGAAATGGTGCAGAAGCTGTTCGCCGAACTGGGCCCGCGTTACGCCAACCGTAACGGCGGCTACCTGCGCATCCTGAAAATGGGTTTCCGCGTGGGCGACAATGCGCCGATGGCCTACGTCGAACTGCTGGACCGTCCGGAAGTCACCTCGGCTGAAGAAGCTCCGACCGCCGAGTAATCGCTCCGTGCGACAAGAAAAACCAGGCCTCGCGCCTGGTTTTTTTTCGTCCAAGCGCGGCCGCGGGCACACGGCAGGCCTGTCCCGGGCCCCGATTACCCATCGGCACGCAGCCGGTGTACCATTCGGCTGCGCAGTATTCAACCAAAGGAAGTCATGTCCCGTTCCCGCCTTCGTGCCTTGCCGACGCATCCGCTCGCCGCGCTGTCGCTGCTGTTCCTGTTCCTGTTCGCCGTCCTGCTGGCCGCGCCGAGCCGCGCCGCCGACGAGTTCCTCGATCCGGCCGTCGCCTTCAAGTTCTCGGCGCGCATGGAGGGCGAGCGCACCGCCGTCGTCACCTATGAGATCGCGCCCGGCTACTACATGTACCGCGAGCGCTTCGCCTTCACCGCGCGCGGCGCGCAGCTCGGCACGCCCGAGATCCCGCCAGGCAAGGTGAAGTACGACGAGACCTTCCAGAAGGATGTCGAGACGTATAAAAATTCGGTGACGATCCGCATCCCGGTCGAGGGCAGCGGCCCCTTCACCCTGAACGCGACCAGCCAGGGCTGCGCCGACGCCGGCCTGTGCTATCCGCCGCAGGAAGCCAGCGTGCAGCTGGCCGCCGGCGGCGCCGCGCCGCAGATGGGCCTGCCGACCGGCG
>DOUW01000328.1:315-2705 GCA_003520365.1 Massilia sp. | reverse complement strand
CGCAGGGCTTCGGTCAGGCGCGCCAGCGCGTCGCGCCGGATCTCGCTCTGCACGCGGTCGGTAACGTCGGAGCCGAGCACCAGCACGCCGCCGACCCGGCCGTCCTTGGCGCGCACCGGCTGCAGGACATAGTCGACGTAGCGGTCGAGCATCGGTGCGCCCGGCGCCGCCTGCATCGCATACCTGGCGCCGGTGGCGGTGATCGGCGTTCCGCTGCGGTAGACCTGGTCGAGCATCTCGACATAGCCCTGGGCGGCGACGTCGTCGAGCACCTCGGCGATGGGATGGCCGAGCACCGCGCGCTGCCCGATCAGGTGCAGGTAGCCGGGATTGACGAATTCGAAGCGGTGCTCGGGGCCGCGCAGCAGGGCCATGAACATCGGGGCCTCCTGGAACAGCTCGGCGAACTGGCGCCTGCTCTGGTAATCCTGGTCGTCGGTGTCGGCCATGGTGGTCGGATCGTCGTTGCGCTATCGGTGGGTGGTCGGGCTGCCTGCCCATGGCCAGCCATGGGAAACCCGGCATCATACCGCGTCGGCGCCGGTCGCGTGCGACTTCGCCGCCGGCAGGCCATTACAATGGGGCATTCATACACGCGTGGAGTGGGCATACCATGGAATGGCTATCCGATCCGAACATCTGGGTGGGTTTCCTGACCCTGGTCGTGCTCGAAATCGTCCTCGGGATCGACAACCTGATCTTCATTGCCATCCTGGCCGAGAAACTCCCGCCGCAGCAGCGCGACAAGGCGCGCCTGCTGGGCCTGACGCTGGCGATGGTGATGCGCCTCGGCCTGCTCACCATGATTTCGTGGATCGTGTCGCTGACCGCGCCCTTGTTCTCGGTCGGTAGCCTCGATTTCTCCGGGCGCGACCTGATCCTGCTGCTGGGCGGCCTGTTCCTGCTGGCCAAGGCGACCATGGAGCTGCACGAGCGCGTCGAGGGCAAGACCCACGCGCATGCCGGTCCGGTCGAGTACGCGTCCTTCGGCGTCGTCGTGGCCCAGATCATCGCGCTCGACGCCGTGTTCTCGCTCGACTCGGTGATCACCGCGGTCGGCATGGTCGATTCGCTGGGCGTCATGATGGCGGCCGTGGTGGTCTCGATGGGCGTGATGCTGTTCGCCTCCAAGCCGCTGACGCGCTTCGTGAACGCCCACCCGACGGTCGTCGTGCTGTGCCTGAGTTTCCTGCTGATGATCGGCCTGTCCCTGATCGCCGAGGGCTTCGGCTTCCACATCCCGAAGAGCTACCTGTACGCGGCGATCGGTTTCTCGGTGATGATCGAGGCCCTGAACCAGCTGGCGCGGCGCAATTTCGCGAAACAGGAAGCCCATATTCCGCTGCGCGAGCGCACCGCCGACGCCGTGCTGCGCCTGCTCGGCGCCAAGGGAGGAGAAGGAGCCCCCGGTGCGGCATCCGATACGGCGCCCGCGCCGGACACCGCCTTCGTGCCCGAAGAGCGCAACATGGTCAGCGGCGTGCTGAGCCTGTCGCAGCGCTCGATCCGCTCGATCATGACCGTTCGCGCCGATATTTCCTGGATCGACCTGGAAGCCGACGCCGCCACCATCCGCACCCAGCTGCTCGACACGCCGCACGGCTTCTTCCCGGTCTGCCGGGGCGAACTCGACGAAATCGTCGGCGTGGCACGCGCCAAGGACCTGATGGCCGACCTGACCCATGCGGGCAGCATCGATCCCGCCCACGTGCGCCCGCCGATCATCGTGCCCGACGCCAGCGGCGTGCTGAAGGTGATGGAAACCCTGAAGCGTTCGCACGGCCAGGTGGTCCTGATCGCCGACGAATACGGCACCATCCAGGGCCTGGTGACGCCGATCGACATCCTGGAAGCGATCGCCGGCGAATTCCCGGACGAAGACGAGCTGCCCGTGGTGCGCGAGGAAGGACCGGGCCGCTGGCGCGTGGACGGCAGCGCCGACCTGCATTACCTGCAGCAGGTGCTGGGCACCGATGCCCTGGTGAGCGAGAACGACGAGTACACCTCGCTGGCCGGCTTCATGCTGGAACAGTTCGGCACCCTGCCCGAGGTGGGGCAGGCGGTGGAACTGGACAACCTGCGCTACGAGGTGGCAGAGGTGCTGGACCGGCGCATCGCGACCGTGCTGGTGAGCCGGATTGCGCCGGCAGAGCGGCCGGCGCGGGCGTCCTGATAGACGCCCGGCCGGCCCTGATGCCGTCCAGGCAAGGCGGTGATGTAGGGTGGGCACCCCGTGCCCACGCGTTACGCACGTGACCGGCAGTCACAGGCGGCGACATTTCGTCCGCGAAGTGTGCAATGCGAGCGGGCTGGGATTGACATTAGCGGGCGAGAAGTTCCAGCCGGCACACAAAGGAAGCGCCTGCAACGCGTGGGCACGGAGTGCCCAC
>DOUW01000328.1:0-302 GCA_003520365.1 Massilia sp. | reverse complement strand
CCTCATCCCCCGCGTTCGGATCGGGCTCGCCCGCCCCGCCGTCCGGCGCACCGGTATCCAGGCGCGGCAGCGGCGCCAGCGCCGGGCCTTCCAGCACCTTGCCCGCGCAATCGAAGCGGCTGCCGTGGCATTCGCAGTCCCAGCTGGTCTCGGCGCCGTTCCACTTCAGGGCGCAGCCCATGTGGGTGCACTTGCCCGATACCACGTGCAGCGCGCCCTCGGGCGAGCGGTAGACCGCCACCGGCTGGCCCTGCAGTTCGAGCTGGCGGCTCTCGCCGGGCTTGACCGCGTCGAGCTGGCCG
>DOUW01000327.1 GCA_003520365.1 Massilia sp. | reverse complement strand
GGCCAAGCGCGGCGGGCGCAATCGGGTGGTGGCGGCCGGCGACGAGGGCTAGGTCTATCTGACTGCATTCAAGCCGTTTTGGCTCTGCCAGCAGGGTAGATGGAGGCCGTTCGCGCGTTCAGCTAGCGCATGACGTTACGCCAACATGACATGACGTTCACGCGTGGGCACGGGGCGCCCACCCTACTCGTCGTGGCAACCATTGTGTTCCCTCTCCTCGGCGTTCAGCCAGATACACCCTAGCCGGCCTGGCGGTCGCTGCCGTTGGCCTGGGCGCGGGCCAGCATGGCGTTGCCAACCGCCTCGCCTCCGCTCGCCTTCACCCCCTCGGCCGCCCCGCGCAGGTCAGGCAACGCCTTGTTCTGGCTGAGTTTCGACTTGCCCACCAGGCGCGTGATCTCGATCTCGATGCCCACCACCGCCTGCAGCAGGGTGTCGATGAATTCGTGCGGGCTGTCCGCCATCTTCCAGGGTGTCGGCTGGGCCGCTTCGTGGGTTTTGGTCAGGCGCCCGACCACGGCGCGCACGAAGCGCTCGTCGTCGCGCACGCGGATGCGGCCGTGGGCATGGACCACCATGTAGTTCCAGGTCGGCACCTGTTTGTGGTTTTCGTGCTTGGACGGACACCAGTTGGGCGACACATAGGCGTCGCCGGCCCGGAAGATGACGAGCACTTCGTCGCCGTCGCCGGCCTCGCGCCAGAGCGGATTGGCGCGCGCCACGTGGGCGTGGAGCAGGACGGGACCGTCCGGCTGGTCGACCAGCGCGAAGGGAAGGTGGTTGGCGTCGAGTCCCTGCGCCCCATGCGTCACCAGGGTGCCGAAGGGATGGTCCCGGATCAGCGCATGCAGGGCCTCGCGGCGCGGTTCGTCGAAGTGGGCAGGGATGTACATCGCACGATCCTCCTGGTTGCGGGAACCACGATTATCGCGTGTTTCCCGCCCCGGCGCCCGCCCCTTGCCCCATAGAACGGCGGAGCGGTTACTTCGTCAGGTAGATCTGGTCGAACACGCCGCCGTCGGCGAAGTGGGTCTTCTGGGCGTTGGCCCAGTTGCCGGCGACGTCGCCGATGGTGAACAGCTTCACCTGCGGGAAGCGGTTCGCGAACTGCCTGGCCGCCTTCGGCGTGGCCGGACGGTAGTAGTTGTTGGCGATGATGGCCTGGGCCTCGTCGGTGTAGAGGTAGTTCAGGTAGGCCTCGGCCACCTTGCGGGTCTGGTGCTTGTCGGCGAAACGGTCGACCACGGCCACCGGCGGCTCGGCCAGGATGCTGACCGAGGGCGTGATGATGTCGAACTTGTCCGGGCCGAGTTCCTTCACCGCCAGGTAGGCTTCGTTCTCCCAGGCGATCAGCACGTCGCCGATGCCGCGTTCGACGAAGGTGGTGGTGGCGCCGCGCGCGCCGGAATCGAGCACCGGCACGTTCTTGTACAGCTTGCGCAGGAATTCCTTGGCGGTGTTCTCGTTGCCGCCCGGCTGGCGCAGCGCATAGCCCCAGGCCGCGAGGTGGTTCCAGCGCGCGCCGCCCGAGGTCTTCGGATTCGGCGTGATCACCGAGACGCCGGGTTTCACCAGGTCGTTCCAGTCCTTGATGGCTTTCGGGTTGCCCTTGCGTACCAGCAGCACGATGGTCGAGGTATACGGCGCGCTGTTGTGCGGCAGGCGCGCCTGCCAGCCGTGGCGCAGCAGGCCCTTGTCGACCAGGGCGTCGATGTCGTAGCCCAGGGCCAGGGTGACGACGTCGGCCTCCAGGCCGTCGATCACCGAGCGCGCCTGCTTGCCCGAGCCGCCGTGCGATTGTTTGATCCTGACGTTGTCGCCGGTTTGCGCCTTCCACGATTTGGCAAAGGCCGCGTTCACGTCCTGGTAGAGCTCGCGCGTCGGGTCGTAGGAGACGTTGAGCAGGTTGATGTCGGCGGCAAAGGCCGGTTGCAGGAGGGCGGCGGCGGCAACGGTGGCGGCGACGAGGGCGAACAGCTTATTCTTGATCATGATTGTTCCGGAAAAGTCATCAGGTAAGGCATACCTTAAAGACTCGCCCGGCCGATGGGAACGAAGCTTTTGCTAGATGCGTATCTGTTTTCCGCATATGGCCGGCCAACGCCCCGGTTTGCTACACTGCGCGCTTTGATGACGACGACATACACCATGGCACTTCCGACCGAGCTGCGCGCCGGCGCATTGGCATCCCTGCTCGAAACCGATCCGGCGGCGAAAACCCGCATGGTCGCGGAACTTGCCGAGCTGCATAGCCAGGGCCAGGCCCGGGTCGACAATGCCGCGGTGCTGCAACCCGCCGGCGCCATTCCCGGCCGCCCCGAAAGGCCCGAGCTGGTGCCGCCGCGCCTGGTCGGACGCCGCTCGATGGCGACCACCGAAGGGCGCGCCATGCTGATCCATGCGCTGGCCCACATCGAATTCAACGCGGTCAACCTGGCGCTGGACGCCCTGTTCCGCTTCCCCGGCATGCCGCTTGCGTACTACACCGACTGGCTGCGCGTGGCGCGCGAAGAGGCCTATCACTTCGAACTGCTGTCGGGCCACCTGGCCGGCCTCGGCTACGTCTATGGCGATTTTCCGGGCCACGACAGCCTGTGGGAGATGGTCGGCAAGACCAGCGACGACGTGCTGGCACGCATGGCCCTGGTGCCGCGCACGCTGGAAGCGCGCGGCCTGGACGCGATCCCGCCGCTGCGCGCGAAACTGGCCCAGGCCGGCGACGGGGCGGCGGCGGAGATCCTCGACATCCTGC
>DOUW01000240.1 GCA_003520365.1 Massilia sp. | reverse complement strand
CGACGCTGTCGCCGCCGCCACCAAGGCCGCTGCCGACGCCCAGGCTGCCGGCACCAAGGCCGCCGGCGAGTACGCCGCGGCCAATGCCCAGACCCTGGTCGGCGAACTCGGCCGGGCCGGTGCGGAGAAAGCGGCGCTGGTCAACCAGCTCGTCGCGAAAGGCGCGAAATACGTCATCGTGAACAACCTGCCGGACGTGGCGAACACCCCGTCGGGCCGCGCCCAGCCGGCCCTGCAGCCGCTGATCGACACCATGGTCAACACCTTCAACGCGCAGCTGAAGGCGAACCTGGATCCGAAGTACAACGCGAACGTCCTGTACGTCGACCTGTACACCATCAGCAAGGACCAGATGACCAATCCGCGCACCAAGGAAATCTACGGCCTGACCAACGTCACGACCCCGGCCTGCGACCTGACCAAGACCAAGGACACCTCGCTGCTGTGCACGACCAACACCCTGGTCGCCGGCGATGCGGCAACCTACATGTACGCCGACACGATCCACCCGACCCCGTACGAGTACTGGCTGGTGGCTCGTTATGTCCTGAAGGACATGGCTGTCAAGGGCTGGCTGTAATCCAGGAATAAAGCGAGAACAAAGCTCGCCTGCGCGCCCGCCTGTCGACAGGCGGGCCCTGCAGCTCTTATAAGAATCAGGAGAAATAATGAAAGTACGTTTCAATAGCGTCGTGAAAATGGCCGTGGCTGCCGCCGCGCTGGCTTGCGCAAGCGGCGCTTCGGCGCAGTCGGCCGGCCAGTTGACCGCGAAATTCGGCTTCAACCAGCTGACCCCGAAAGTCGAAAGTGGCGACCTGAGCGGTCCAGCCCTGCCGTTCACCAAGGCATCGGTCGACCGCGACATCCAGCCGGTGCTGATCTTCGCCTACGGCCTGACCAACAACATCTCGGCCGAAGTGGCGCTGGGCACCCCGTACAAGCACAAGATCAAGGGCGCGGGCTCGATCCAGGGCACCGGCGAGCTGGCCACGGTCGAGGCATTGCCGGCGATCGCCCTGCTGCAATACCGCTTCTTCGATCCGAGCGCGACCTTCCGTCCGTATGTCGGCCTCGGCGCAACCTACGCCTACTTCATGAAGGAACGCGGTTCGGGCAAGCTGACCGCGCTGACCAACCCGGGCGGCCCGGCAACGACCCTGAGCATCGACAACAAGTTCACCTACACCGGTCAGGTTGGCCTGGTGACGAACCTGAACGAGCGCTGGTTCGTCGACATGACCGTCAACAAGACCCGCCTGCGCACCGTGGCGAACTTCTCGACCGGCCAGACCCAGAAGATGAAACTGGATCCGGTCTCGGTCATCCTGGCTGTCGGCTACAAGTTCTAAGCATAAAGCGGCACTGGCCGCGACCGGCCGGCACGGCGTCAGCCCTGCCGGCTTTTTTTCGTCCGCGCGCGAGTGGATGAAGGTGGCCGCGCCGTGTTGTCAATGCACGCCGGCCACGTAGCGCGTAAAACGTTCGCCGCTGAGGGCGCGTTCGTAGAGGTAGCCCTGGAAGCCGTGGCAGCCGGCTTCGGACAGGAAGGCGTGCTGGCCCGGGGTCTCGACGCCTTCGGCGATTACCTGCAGGCCCAGGCTGCCGCCGAGGGCGATGATCGAGCGCACGATGGAGGCGTCGTTGCGGTCGGTGAGGACGTCGCGCATGAACGAGTAATCGATCTTCAGCTGGTCCAGCGGCAGNNGAGTAGCCGGTGCCGAAGTCGTCCAGCGAGAAGGTGATGCCGAGCCGGCGCAGGGTTTCCATGGTCTGCACCGTGTGCGTGAAATCGGTGACGACCAGGGTCTCGGTCAGCTCGAACTTCAGGCCGTGCGGATCGACGCCGGTGGCCGCCAAAATCTCCTGGGTCATCGCGACGAAGTCGGGCTCGACGAACTGGCGCGCGCTGACGTTGACCGACAGCGACAGGTGTTGCGTGGCCGGGTTGCGCTGCCAGCCGGCCAGCTCGGCGCAGGCGGTGGCCAGCACCCAGCGGCCGATGTCGACGATCAGGCTGGTTTCCTCGGCTGCCTTGATGAACTCGGTCGGGTAGAGCATCTCGCCGCTGGGCAGGCGCCAGCGCAGCAGGGCCTCGGCGCCGATCACGCGGCTGTTGCCGTCGAGCTGGGGCTGGTAATAGAGCATGAACTCCTGGTTGCGCAGGGCGCGCCGCAGGCCGCTTTCGAGTTCCGAGCGCGCGCTCCAGGCCGCCTGCATGGCCGGATCGAAGAAGCGGAAGGTGTTGCGCCCGGCGGCCTTGGCCTGGTACATCGCGGTGTCGGCCTGCTTCAGCGCCGATTCCACGGTGTCGGTCACGCCGCTGATCATCGTGACGCCCACGCTGGTCGAGACCGCGTACATGAAGTCGGCCAGCTGGAACGGCGTGGCCATTGCCGCGACGATCTTCGCCGCCACCGTCTCGGCCTGGTGCGCGGCCGCGTCCGGGGTGTCCTCCTCGGGCGGCACCAGGATCACGAATTCGTCGCCGCCCAGGCGCGCCACGGTGTCGCTCTCGCGCGCGCACTGCAGCAGGCGCGCCGCCACCTGCTGCAGCAGGTGGTCCCCGACCACGTGGCCGCGGCTGTCGTTGAGGTCCTTGAAGTTGTCCATGTCGAGGAACAGCAGGGCGCCGACGCGGCGGTTGCGCCCGTGCTGGCCGATGCAGTGGTGCAGGCGCTCGTACAGCAGGCGCCGGTTCGGCAGCCCGGTCAGCGAATCGTAGTAGGCCAGCTGGACGATCTTCTCGTCGGCCTGCTTGCGCGCGCTGATGTCGGACTGGGTGCAGACGAAATTGGTCAGCACGCCGTCGGCGTTGCGCACCGCGCTGACCGTCAGCCAGGCCGGATAGGGCTGGCCGTTGCGGCGCCGGGTCCAGACTTCGCCCTGCCAGGTATGCGCGCGCCGCACCGTGGCCCACATCCGTTCGCGGTAGTCGTCGCCGTCCTGCTCCAGCGAGAACGGGGGAAAGGGCGTGCCGGGCAGTTCGGCGGCCGGGCAGCCGACCAGCAAACCCCAGGCTTCGTTGGCCTCGACCATCGTCGCTTCGGGGCTGAGCACGCACATGCCTTCGCCCGACTGGAACACGGTGGCGGCGATGCGCAGCGATTCCTCGGCCTGCTTGTTGGGCGTGATGTCGGTGGTGATGCCGCACAGTCCATACAGCTCGCCGTCGCGCGCCAGCGGCACCTTGGTGGTCAGGTAGATCTTCTCGCCGATGCGTTCCTCGACCACGTGGCGCCGCTGCTCGGTAAGCGTGACGCGGTCGCTCTCGCGCGTCATGCGCGCCAGCGCCGGGCCGAACAGCACTTCGTCGCCCTGGCCGATGATGGTGCTGGCCGGGCGGTTCAGCAGGCGGCACATCTCGCCGTTGACGTACCGGTAGCGCGACTGGGTGTCCTTGATGTAGATGAGGCTGTCGACGCTGTCGAGGATGGTGTTGAGCTTTTCCTCGTTCTCGCGCAGTTCGCGCGTGCGCACCGCGACCTGGCTGCGCAGCCAGCTCGCCAGCGCCAGGCTCGAGAGCAGCAGGCCGACCGCCACCGCCAGCGCCCACCACAGGCGCGAG